>CBFDCH010000443.1:0-3148 GCA_965603235.1 uncultured bacterium
CTTTTCCCATGTTTTGTTGCCAATAATCCTGGCAGCCTGCAACAAGGCTGTACTTATACCCAAATCACCATAACACCAGGCCAATCGGCTTCCCTTGGAAGCTTCCTCTCCCTCCTGGATCCACGAGGGGAAGTAGCTATTGAAATGTTTGGGATCGTGTTGATTTTTGCATAAATATTGCACAGCTCCTGCCAGCAAATCTGACGCTTGTTGTTTGGCAATCCCCGCCTGCCAAGTCCTGGCCAGAAACACAATAATGCTGGCCAAACCGTGAGACAAACTGAGGTTGAATCCCCGTGTCCCCTTTTCATGATCCAGAGTTGCCTCCCATTTTAATGCCCCGCCTTCCTCTTTTTGGGCATGTTTTGCCAAGTCAGCCAACAATTGGGTCAGATTTTGCCGGGCAGAGTCCTTGTTCTGCTGGCTGATAAAATAGAGGCCGGTGCCAAGGGCGCCGTGCAGATAATCGTAATTGCCGCTGCCCATATCCATCATCATAGTTTTGGAAAGGTAGGGTGTTAAAGCGTCCAATACCTCGTCGCTATCCAACTCCAGTAATTCCGCTTGCAATAAATGGGTGATTGTCCAGCCAATACCGGCCAGGCCGCCGGCAAATGTATGGTAGGAAAAGCCGTTATTAATGGCATCAAAAGTATCTGAGATAAGTTCAAAGCCAAAATCATAGTACTCCTGGTTCTGGGTGTACCGGGCATAGTAGAAAAAAAATGGAGCGATGCCGATTTTGCCCCCCATTAATCCCTCGCCCTGCAGGGATTTTGATTTTTTTTGCAAAGTATCGACAATCTCACCCAGCTTAACAGCTAGAGCGGACCTTTGATTTTCGTCTGTTACTATAGCTTGCCATTTCATTCTCGCCCCCCCTTTTCGGTGCAACAAAAGAAATTTCCATTTTACCGGAACATATTTTTTTTTACAACTATTAAAAATCGTACCGAAATAGCGATGGTTCAAAGGTGATTTTTGCTAAAAAGTCGAAAAAAAGCACTGGGCTAAATTAATGCCGTATTGATCTATTTGTAATAGTCAGCAGATTTAGTTCAGATGCTTTGGCACTAAGGTTGTTGGGCCACAAATAATGGCGGGTTGCTTGTTGCTGATAACAATTATGTTTTTCTGGATAATAGCTTTGTTGTTTGCTGTTGGATTTAAAACAATGTGTTATAAGTATACCTTTATTCCCCCTTCGATAACAAAGGTGCTGATGTTTACCTCAGTGATGAGGTTGAGTGGGGTGTTATCCACGGTTACCTGTTTTTTTAATTCTCCCCATTCACCTGTATAGGATCCTGGAACAGGTTCCCAGACTGTATCGATCTTACCGGCAATGTAGTAGGATCCTCCGACATAAAAAGCCATGCCCTCGGATAGACCGATTTCCAGATCAACCGCCACGCGGCCGCCAAAAGCAGTGGTGCTTTCAGATGCGGTCATGTTCAAATCATACCAGTCAGCATACCAGTATCCCCCACTTGATAATGTACCGGGAAAACCGGCATTGCCCTGCAAATCGATTGATACCAGATATAGGGTTGGACCTGCGGACAGATTCAGTTTCATGCTTTCGCTAAGGGAGGCGCGGTAGATAAAGTTCAGGCTGATCGGTATCACAGTGACTGATCCTTCATTCATCCACTCCTTGTCATCTGTCCAGACCTCGCTGTCCCACCAGGTCATGGTGGTATTAAATGAGCTGTCAAGGGTGACGGTGGATTTCATATGTCCGGCTGAAATACCCACGCCAAAGGTATAACTGAAAAAGGTGCTCACTGCTGCATTGACACTGAGACCCCCTTTGCTTTCGAATAGGCCTGCATTGCTCCAGTTGATTGTGAGGTGATCAGTGAAGAATTTTTTTGTGTCAGAGAAGTTGAAATCAGTTACACCGACACCACCAGCGTACCCCCCGCCAAGACTCACAACCAGCTCTCCGTTTAGATAACAAACAGCAGCCAAAATAATTCCCAGGATTGCAACAAATTTTTTCATAGGTTCCTCCATATGTATTATCTATTATAGTATATATGAATTAAAAATCAAACAAATTATTAGCCAAATTCAGGGCTGTGATTTGACCTTTTCCTTTTCCGCCAGTTTTTGTTCCCACTGCCAGGCAGTTTTTAAAATGTAAGTGAGATCATTAAAACGGGGTGTCCAGCCGAGCCTCTCCTTGATCAATGAGGCATCAGCAACTAAGGCCGGGGGATCACCGGCCCGCCGCTGGGATAGGGTTGTTTTAAAGTCAATTCCCGTTACCCTCTTGGCAATATCAACAACTTCCAGCACTGAATATCCCTGGCCGTATCCACAATTAAAAATACCACTTTTCCGGGTCTCCTGAAGATGATTGAGCGCCAGCAGATGGGCATCGGCCAGATCGTCCACATGGATATAGTCACGGACGGCGGAGTGGTCCGGAGTCTGATAATCGGTGCCAAATATAGATAATTGCTGGAATTGCCCCAGGGCGGTTTTTAATGCCCGGGTGATTAGGTGGGTGGGATTGCGGTAATTCTGGCCAATCCGGGCGTTGGCATCAGCGCCGGCCACATTAAAATACCTCAAGGCAATAAAATTAAATTCTGAACAAGCCGCGGCAACTGAGTTCAGCATGGTTTCAGTGAACATTTTTGAGTAACCATATGGATTGATGGGTTTCAGGGGGGCCTGTTCGTGTACGGGCAACTCTTGCGGTATACCGTATACTGCAGCGGTTGAAGAGAACACAAAATTTTGTATACCCAGCTGTACACAACACTCCACCAGGTTCGTGGAATTTACAAAATTATTTTTAAAGTACTTCAATGGCTGCCTGACTGATTCTTCCACTTCAATGGAAGCAGCAAAGTGGATGACACTTTTTATCTGATATTTTTGAATAACTTCTTTTACCAATTCAATGTGTGCCAAATCTCCTTCAATAAACTCTCCACTGAGCACAGATTCCCGGTTGCCGGTAGAGAGGTTATCAAAAACAACCGGCAAATAACCCTTTTCTGCCAAATCTCTTACCACATGGCTGCCGATGTAACCTGCTCCGCCGGTAACCAATATTGCTTCTTTGTTCATGTTTTCAGAAGATTAGATTTAATTTTCCAGAGCTTTTACCTTTAACCTGGGCCGATATTGA
>CBFDCH010000444.1:0-3144 GCA_965603235.1 uncultured bacterium
GGATTCGAACCTCCGAATACCGGCTCCAAAAACCGGTGCCTTACCGCTTGGCCACACCCCAATTTTATTTAAATAAAATTTACGCGAAACTGCTGATGTTACCTGGAGCGTGGTAGCGGAATCTTCCAGTGTAATACCCTTTAATCCTTTGCCGACACAGAAAAGGGCTGAGCCGCTGCCACTCATTAAAGTTAATTGACAATTCAGTTTCAACATTTCCTCTTTAAGCCTCTTTAGCCCCGGAAATAACCTGAAGGTAACTTCTTCCAGAGTATTTTCCAGTATGGTTAAATCCTTGGATTCTAAAAAGGTAATTATTTTACTTTCTATTGGCGTTGTTGTCAAGTTCAAATGGGAAAAAATTAGTTTGGTTGGCACTATTATTGCTGGTAATACCAGGCCGATTGATTGGCCACTCAACACCTCCAGATCGTCCAACAAGAGGATATCTTCACCGATTCCCTGTGCCAGGACCGAACCTCCGACTAAGAAAAATGGTACATCCGCTCCAATTTTTACCGCCAGTGTTATTAACTCCGGCCAAGCTAAATTGAGTTTAAAATAGTGATTTAAAAACAAAAGAGTAACTGCAGCATTGCTACTGCCTCCTCCCAGTCCTGAACCTGGCGGTATTCGTTTCACCACATGTATATCAAATCCCTGAGTCAGCTGAAAATCCCGGTATACAAGATCACACATCCCCTGAATGGTATTGCCCTCACTCCACTTCACATCCTCGTTATCACCGCTTACTATTACACGTTTGCTATAATTTTCTTTTATATGAAGGGTATCATGAAGGTCAATGGTTTGAAAAATTGTCCTGAGATTGTGGTACCCGTCCCTCCGTTTGTCAATGATCTCCAGACCCAGATTGACCTTGGCAAAAGAGTTCAGTGAAATCATTTTTTCCCGGCTTCAAAATCAGCCACCAACAGACGCATTTTAACTGCCACATCCGGGGTTACCGAGATGCTGTCAATGCCGCAATCTATCAAAAACTCCGCAAAATCCGGATAATCTGAAGGCGCCTGGCCACACAAACCCACTTTTTTCCCCATTGACTTGCAAGTCTCAATAGCGCTGGCAATTAAAGTTTTAACTGCCGGGTTCCGTTCATCATAAAGGTGGGATACATAGGACGAATCCCGGTCCAATCCCAGAGTGGTTTGGGTCAAATCATTGGAGCCAATAGAAAAACCATCAAAAATCGACAAAAATTCTTTGGCCAGCAACACATTGGAGGGAAGCTCACACATCATATAGATATCGGTTTTTACTCCGGCACGATCTATGATCGTTCTAACCTTTTCTGCTTCCAGGGGTGTACGGACGAATGGAACCATGACCTTGACATTATCCAGCTGCAGATCGTTTATCACACTTTTAATCGCTACACACTCCAACAAAAAGGCTTCACGATAACGATCATCATAATAACGGGAAGCCCCACGCCAGCCGATCATGGGATTTTCTTCCTTTGGTTCAAGGCCCTTGCCGCCGGTTAACTTTGCATATTCATTAGATTTTAAATCAGAAAAACGAAAAATTACCGGCTTGGGGTAAAAGGCTCCGGCAATACGGCTGATACCTGATATTAGCTTTTCAACAAATAATTTTTCTTTGCCAACTTTAAGCAAATATAAAGGATGGTGGCCGATATAAGATGCAATGATAAATTCCAGACGGGCCAGACCCACACCGTCATTAGGTAAACGGGCGGCAGCCAATGATATTTCCGGAGAACCAACATTTAGCATGATCTTGGTTTTGGTTTCAGGGATTTCAGCAAGACTGATCTCTTCAACTTTGTATTCCGGATAACCACGAAATACCGATCCCTGCTCCCCCTCCACACAGCTAACCGTTACATCCGTGCCGCCTTTTATTGTTTTTGTCCCGGTTTCGGTACCCACAACACAGGGGATTCCCATTTCACGGGCAATAATAGCCGCATGACATGTTCTTCCTCCCTGATTGGTCACTATGGCAGATGCTTTTTTCATGATTGGTTCCCAGTCCGGATCAGTCATCCTGGCAACCAAAACTTCTCCCTTCTTAAAAGAATCGATCTGACTGATATCTTCCAATACTTTGGCTTTGCCATGACCGATTTTAGTCCCAACCGGGCGACCGGTAGCCAATACCTTGAAATTATCCTTGTTCTCCTCAAAATAATAGCGCTTGTAGGAAGCAGCCCGGGAATGGACCGTTTCGGGTCGGGCCTGCAGAATAAAAAGTTGTTTTGTTTCCCCATCCTGAGCCCATTCGATATCCATGTAAATGGGACGATTATATTTTTTGCGGTAATGCTCCTCAATCGCCAATGCCTGGGTGGCCAATTTCGAATAATCATGATCTGTTAGAATTTGCAGCGGATTCTGAATCACCTTACCGGAATGACGTAGTACATATACCTCATCAGGTTTAACCTCGCCCTGAACAATGGCCTCGCCCAATCCTTTATGGGGAGTGATCAACAACAGGTTTGGGTTGCCGGTTTCCGTATCCACCGTAAACATCACCCCGCTTACTCCATCCCAGTCTGCCCGGACCATCTCCTGCACACCAACAGACAGGGATATCATCTCCTCCGGAAAATCATTGTCAAATCGGTAGGATATCGCCCTGGCTGTATAGAGGGAGGAAAAACACCGCTTCACTTTATTCAAAAGATCAGAGAGGCTCGATACATTTAAAAAAGTGTCCTGCTGTCCGGCAAAGCTTGCCTCAGGCAGATCTTCAGATGTTGCCGAGGACCTGACCGCAACGTTTCTTTGGGGATCAAGCTTCTTAAATGCTTCAGCAATCTCTATCTCCAAGTCACGGCCAAGACTTTTTCCCTCAATCAAGGAACGGATTTTAGCCGATGCGCGTTCTAATTGCTTGATATCTTCACACCCCTTCTCCCCAACCTCCTTGACCACCTGCTGTATCTCTTTATAAAGCGGTTTCATAAACTCGTTGTAAGCAATAGTGGATATGGCAAATCCATTGGGAACCTTAATCCCCTTAAGGTTTATTAACTCACCCAGAGAGGAATTTTTTCCGCCAACCAGAGAGAGATCATCCAAGCCCAGATCTTTAAACCAAAGGATCCGGCAATCATACTTTTTTACCTTCTTTCCACCCATATCTGCATTC
>CBFDCH010000445.1:0-3132 GCA_965603235.1 uncultured bacterium
GGAGACATCGGAGCCGATGGGGCCAGTTATTGCGCTGTGGAATTCCATGGCAATATCAACTCCCTATCCATTGAAGACCGCCTCACCATTGCCAATATGGGCGTGGAGATGGGCGCCAAGGTGGCTGTGTTTCCTGTCGATCAAAAAACCAAAGATTACCTCTCTGCCATCGGCATTACTGAAAATGAATATCAATCGGTTTGGGCGGATGAGGATGCCGTTTATATTAAAGAGTTAAATTATTCCCTTGATGATATTGAACCGGTGGTGGCTCTCCCCCATACGGTGGATAACGTGAAGCCAATTTCAACAGTCCAGGATATAAACTTTCAACAATTCTTCCTGGGTACCTGTACCAACGGAAGATTAAGTGATCTCGCTGCCGCTGCAGAGATTCTTGAGGGAAAAACAGTGGCTGCGGGTACCCGACTCATTATACTGCCAGCTTCCAAGGATATTTTTGAATCAGCGCTTGAACAGGGAATTATCTCGATCCTTTCCCGTTCGGGTGCCATGATTCTTCCACCAGGCTGCGGGCCCTGTTTGGGTGCCCACCAGGGAGCACTGGCGCCCGGGGAAAAATGTTTAAGCACAGCCAATAGAAATTTTAAGGGACGGATGGGGTGTAAAGATGCCGAAATATATCTGGCCAGTGCCCAGACGGTGGCCCATTCGGCTATACATGGAAAACTAACCGATCCCCGTCAAGGAGGAAGCTAATGAAGGTATGGAACTATGGTGATGATATAAATACAGACATGCTCTTTCCCGGCAAGTACACCTATTCATGCAGTACTGCTGAAGAGATTAAACCCCATCTGTTGGAGGATCTTGATCCACAATTTGCCAGCCAGGTGGCAGCAGGAGATATTATTTTTGCCGGCAAAAATTTTGGCTGCGGTTCTTCCAGAGAACAACCAGTATTGGGGCTTAAGGCTGTAGGCGTCCAGGCCATTGTTGGCAAGAGCTTCGCCAGAATTTTTTACCGGGCAGCCATCAACCAGGGCCTGCTGCTGATTGAGTGTCCCGCTGCTGTGGATGCCTATAAAGAGGGAGATGAGGTTAAATTAATGAGTGAATCGGGCCAGGTAGAAGTGGGCACGCAGATTTTCCCGTTTCCAAAACTTCCTCCTGAAATCCTGGCCATCAGGGAGGCAGGAGGATTGCTTCCTTATACCAGAGAGGTTTTGAGGAGATCGTCATGAGGTTATATGAACACGAATCAAAAAAAGTATTTGCAGAGATGGGACTCGCCATACCCCGCCAATTTGGGGTGATTCAATCCCCCGACCAATTGGATACACTGGATTTACAATTTCCAGTGATGCTTAAATCCATGGTATTGGTCGGAGGGCGGGGAAAGGCCGGGGGCATCAAAAAAGTCTCCTCCTTAGCGGAGGCAAAAACCACGGCAGCAGAAATGTTTAAACTGGTTTTAAAAGGATACCCGGTCGAAACCCTTCTGGTTGAGGAGGTTGCCTCTGAGGCGGGCGCCTGTTATGTGGGTCTGACAACTAACCCATCAAACTTTAACGTTATGCTAATGGCCAGTGCTGAAGGGGGAGTCGAAATCGAAAAGGTAGCATTGGAAAATCCGGAGGCTATATTAAAGAGAGAGCTGCCTGAAAATAATCTGGATTTGCCTCAGGATGTAGCCGCGGAATTCGCCCGGTTCTTAAACCAGACCCTAGAGGGAGATAAAGAGCTTGAGGATAAACTAGCTGCTGCTATAGCCACACTCTATAAAACTTACCAGGCATTTGACTGTAAAATCGCAGAAATAAACCCCCTGATGATTACCACGGATAAAAATGTCATTGCTGCTGACGCCAAGGTGGTACTTGACGATAATGCCCTTTACAGGCAGGCTGCTCTATTTGAACTCCTTGGAGTAAGAGAGGCACGGCATGATGTATCTGAACCAACCAAGGATGAAATACGGGCAAGAGAAGCTGGTTTCATCTATGTAGATCTGTTGCCGGAAGATGCCCAGAAAGATCCGCAAAAACTCTATGTCGGCCTGGTGCCTGGTGGAGCTGGTTATGGTATTTTTTCCATTGACGAAACTGCCAATGTAGGAGACCGTTTTTTTGATGGCAAAGTAGTTCCCATAAACTTTATGGATTCGGGAGGTGGCCCCACAATATACCGGGTTTCAGAGATGTTCCACCTGCTAATGGATAAGGAATTGGTGGATATAATCATCACATCACGGTTTGGCGGTATATCGAGTTGCGATATTTTTATTCGTGGCCTGGTCAAATGCATGCGTGTCCGCCACAATATGGGCATGCGCGTTGTCCCTGTTCACGGTAGGATGGTGGGTACCGACCTACCCAGCGCCCGGAGTTTTCTTATTCAGGCAAAATCAGAAACACCGGAAGAACTGAAAGATCTGGAGATTGTGGTGGGGAATCAGAAGATAATGGCAGAAATCATTCGTGAGGGGATAGCCAGAGGATTCGAAGTAAAGAGAGAGAGAGGAGGCCAAAAATGAGCGGAAGGATACCCGTACACAAAGGAATGCTCTGTCACCTGATAAAATATGCCCGACCCGATCTGGTTGAAAGAATTAAGGAAACACAGCAGATTGAAACCATGGTGATTGGCCTGGGCCGTCAAGGAACTCGGCACGCAGGTCTAATGGATGAATTTGGTACCACAGTTTCAGCGGGAATTGCCGCAGGTCGGGGAGGACAACGCCTGCATGAGGTAATTCCTATTTTTGACAATGTCCCAGAATGCCTGGAAGAGTTCCCAAATATTGCCGCTGCCTCTATCTGGCGGCACTATACCACAGCGCGGGACGCTACATTGGAAGCCATTGAAGCAGGCGTACCCCTAGTTGTGCTAATCACAGAGGGCATTCCCTTGCGGGATGTCAGAGATATCCTGGTAGCGGCCCGCAAACACAAGACTATTTTAATTGGCGGCAATACCCCAGGCGTGATCTTTCCCCCGGAAGGGATTAAGGTTGGTATGCTGCCGGATGTTTTTTATCCGGAAGAACCGTCGCCAGATAGATTCGATGCAGGCGGTGTGACCATCGTCTCCAGAAGCGGCGCCATATTATATCATATGTCAGATGGACTGGTCAGTGCCGGTATTGCCCAGAATGCTGTTTTAGGGGTT
>CBFDCH010000446.1:0-3131 GCA_965603235.1 uncultured bacterium
ACATCAGACGGGAGAGGGAAAGGGCAGCAAAAGGAAAAACAGCGAACCAGCAGCCAGCCAGGAAGAGGAGGGAGACCGGCCGGGTTGTCCGCTGACAGGTCCGCGCTCCCAGCAGCGCACCCAGGTAAATCCCCAGGAGCCAGAAACTGAGAATAATGCCAAAGATAAATTCATTGCCCAAAACAACCACCATCAATTCCCGCAATAACACCGCCTGTATTATCAATGAGAAAAAACCCATGATAAAATAAAAAATGAGAATTTGAAGTTTTGAAAAATGGATATTGTTTTGCATCACCTGGCAAATTTCCCGGTCTTAAAATTGAGTGATTAAAGGGTAAACCATTCCCCTGGGAATTTCAAGTTTTTACTAAGAAGAAAGTGATTGTCGGTTTTAGTGATCTATTCATCACCGCCCAGCAGACCGGCACGAATCATAAAATAGAGCAGAGTCATGATGGCCGATGCAGCGGCTGCCACATAGGTCATGGCTGCAGCATTCAATACCTTGGCCACCCCCCTGCTATCCGATGACGGTACCAGGCCATACTCGTGAAGCATGGTTTTAGCACGTGACGAAGCATTAAACTCAACCGGCAGGGTTATTAGCTGAAAAAGTACCACAGCACTAAATAGCACAATGCCGATTTTTACCAGGGAAAGTGCACTCATGATGAATCCAGCAATAATCACTATCCAGGCAAAATTTGAACCAATCGAAGCCACGGGAACCATCATGTTTCTCAACATCAATGGTTTATATGCCCTGGCATGCTGGATGGCATGGCCGGTCTCATGGGCGGCAATACCAATGGCTGCCACGGACTGGTTGTTGTATACCTCAGGCGAGAGTTTCACCACCCTCTTGGTGGGATCATAGTGGTCAGACAGCAACCCGCGACCCTCCATTACCTGTACATCGGTGAGGCCATTGCGCAACAATAACTCTTTGGCCATTTCGGCTCCACTCATTCTGGCACTGTTGGCCACCTTTGAAAATTTATTGAAAGCGCTCTTTACTTTAAGCGAAGCGAAACCGGCCAACAATAAAACCGGCGCCATCATAATCAAATATAGGGGGTCGAGTCCATAAAACATTCGTTACCTCCTGGTTCTTATATATATATTTACTTTTAAATACCGGATATTATTTAATTATATTCCAAAAAGACAATTTTTCAACCGCTTCAGAGAATTAAATTCAACCACTTTGGTTTTAATTTTATTTTTGCTAAAACAGGACATGATATTTGTATGACGCATGTCCGGGGATAAGAGTTCCACGAAACAACAAAAAACGAAACCCGGTTGTGATCTTATTCGCTGTAAATTTTGGTAATTATTTTGCCATCCTTCAACACATAACCCCGGTACATACCTGCGGTATTGAATGGCATGGCAACATTGCCCTGCCTGTCGATGGCAATCACCCCACCGGTTCCCTTCATTTTCACCAGCTTTTCCTTGACCACCAGATCAGCGGCTTCCTTCAAGGATAGCCCTTTATATTCCATTAATGCTGAAATGTCGTAACAGACCACACGGCGGATAAAAAACTCCCCGTGCCCAGTCGCTGATACAGCGCAGGTATTGTTGTTGGCATAGGTGCCGGCTCCGATAATAGGCGAATCCCCCACCCGGCCATACTTTTTATTGGTCATTCCACCAGTGGAGGTGCCGGCCGCCAGGTTGCCTGATTTGTCCAGAGCAGCTGCTCCCACTGTTCCTAGATATGGAAGTGGCTCAACCTGGAGATGGGCTATAGGGGAAGGACTCTCCTTTTTTTTCTGCCGTTCCTTAATCCGCTGCATAGAGTCCCAGCGTTTTTGGGTAAAAAAGTATTGTTTATCCACCAACTGAAATTTCTGTTTCAGGGCAAACCTTTCCGCTCCCTGTCCGGTTAACATCACATGGGGTGAAATTTCCATCACCTTGCGGGCCAGGCTGATGGGATTTCTAACATGTTTTACCCCTGCCACTGCCCCGGCATTGAGGGTTTTACCCTCCATAATGGAAGCATCCAGTTCATTTGTACCAGCAGCCGTGAAAACCGCTCCTTTACCGGCATTGAAGAGCGGCGAGTCTTCCAGAGTGCGGATGGTTTTTTCCACTGCCTCAACACTGGTTCCACCTGCTTTCAGAATATCATATCCGGTCTGCAGGGCCTCTTTTAATTTCAGATGGTATTTTTTCTCCAGTTCCGGAGTCATATTTTTTTTCAAAATGGTGCCAGCACCGCCATGAATCACCAGGCCGAATGGGGATTCACCCTTTTTTTCTTCAGCCTGCATCATGGGTGTCAGCATTAGTAAAACCATCAGCAGAACTATTGTTTTAACAAAAAATGATTTGCTGTTATTCATTGTTTCTCCTTACTCGATATATATACCAGATTTTTTTATTAACTCCAATTGGACAGAACCGGCCAAACCAACAGCAGGATGGATATCAGGAAAAAAGCAATCTGCATGGGGAAATTCCATTTAAACCAGCGTTCATAGGGAATTTTGGCCATGGCCAGAGTGCCAAGGGTGACTCCCGAAGTAGGGATAATCATGTTGGTAAAGCCATCCCCCAATTGGTAAGCCAGCACAGCTGTCTGCCGGGTGATTCCCGAAAGGTCTGCCAGGGGCGCCATGATCGGCATGGTCAGGGCAGCCTTGGTGGAACCGGAGGGGATAAAAAAGTTCACTCCCATTTGTAGCAGGTATTGCATATCCGCGGCAATCATTTTTGGCAGTCCGGAAGTGAGCGAGGCCATACCATGAAGGATGGTATCCATAATACCGCCACTTTCCAGTATGACAATAATCCCGCCGGCAAATCCCACCACCAGGGCGGCTGAGGCAATGTCTTTGCAACCGTTGATAAAGGATTTGGCCAGTTGATTGGGTCCCTGACCAGCAACGATTCCGCCCGTCAATCCCATGGCAAAAAACAGGCCCGCCAATTCCTGAATATACCATTGCCACAGGATAACACCCAGAATCATGAAGACAACTCCGGTTAACAATACCAGCAAACAGGCCCCATGCCGCCAGGTAAAATTTGCCGCAGCCGCCTGTTGTTCCGCCAGCTGCTGGCGCCGTTTCTGGTCCATTAAATACATGATGCTGCGCTTGGGATCTTTC
>CBFDCH010000447.1:0-3118 GCA_965603235.1 uncultured bacterium
AAGGTTGACAAAATGGGCCTTTTTTGATATTGATAGGCTTAATTCTCTAATATATTAAAATACTGATCATTTGATAAGCAAGAAAATAAAATTTGAAAACAGACAAACAGGAGAAAATAATGTGTGCAGATCAACAGGTAGAGGCAGCTGATACAGCCACATCCGCCAATAATCAGGATGTTGAACCAAAGGATTTGCTGGTTGAATTTACGGTAACGGCCAGCTGGAATGATATTAACAAAGAAATCGACAATGTGGTGCTCAAACATTCAACCAATGTTAAAATGCCCGGTTTTCATCAGGGGAAAGTGCCTCTGGATGTTGTCCGAGCCCACTATAAAGAGGCCTTAACAGATGAGGCTGTAAATAACGTTATTAACAAACAGGTAGTAGAGAAGATTCGAACAGATAAATTAAAGGTCCTGTCAAATCCAACAGTCAAAAAGTTGGATTTTGAAGAAGGCAAGGACTTATCGGCGGATATCGTCCTGGAAGTTTTCCCTGAAGTTGAGGTACCCGAGCTTGAAAATCTGGTTGTTGAAGTCGGTAAAAAGGAAATGCAAATCGAGCCCTATGATGAAGAAAAACAGATTGATGCCCTATTGGAGGGAAATCAAAAAAGAGTTCCTCTCCAAGACAGGGCCCTGCAGGAGGGTGATTGGGTGATGACTCAAATTCAATCACGTCTGATGGATTCCAAACGTCTCACTCCAAAAAAAGAGTTGCCTCTACTGATAAAGGAGGACCAGGATCAGGAAATCAAAGACCTGGTTAAAAACCTTTTGGGGAAGCGGGTGGAGGAAGAATTTACCATTAAGGCAAAATATGATAAAGCTTATAAAAAGAAGGCCTGGGCAGGTAAAGATATTGAACACTATGTGAAGATCCAGAAAGCATTTGAGATGGTAAAACCGGAATTTAATGCCGATTTTCTAAAATCTATTGGTTATGAAGATGGGGAAGTGTTGAAGAAGAAGTTAAAGGAAGATTATGAAAAATATCAGCAAGAGGTTAATGAGGATAAAAAAATTAAATTATTGATAGAAAAGTTAAATGATACAATTAAATTTAACGTACCTCAATCTCTGGTTGAACAGGAAATGATCAGGATAAACTCCAAAGAGGGACAGATGATGCAAATCACCAATGACCAGCAGAAAGAGGAATACCTGGCCAATCTAAAGCAAAAAGCCGAAAATTCAATTAAATTTACACTTATCATGGATGCAGTCGAGAAGAAATATGACATTAAGGTTCCCAGTGATGAAATTCAGGAAGAGATGAAGAAAATAGCCGATGCCAATAAAGTTGATGTGGTTAAGGTAAGACAGTATTATTCGAATGCGGAGAAGAGAAAAGAACTAGAAGACTCCCTGATCCGTATGAAGGTTATGGATTTTATGAAAGAAAAAATATCATTTAAAGAGGTTTAAAATGGCGTTAGTTACTATTGTTATTGAACAAAGTGGTAATGTAGAACGGGCCTATGATATTTATGCCCGTTTGTTAAAGGATGGAATTATCTTTCTTGGAGCACCTGTTGATGATATTATTGCCAACCTTATCATTGCTCAACTCCTGTTCCTGGAGGCTGAGGACCCTGAAAAAGACATATCACTATACATAAATTCTCCAGGAGGAATTATCAGTTCCGGCATGGCGATTTATGACACCATGAGATTCATCAAAAACGATGTGGTAACCATTTGTATAGGCCAGGCTGCATCAATGGCTGCCATTCTTCTGGCAGGAGGCACCAAAGAAAAACGGTTCGCCCTGCCCAACTCAAAAATAGTCATTCACCAGCCCATGGGGGGAGTTGAGGGACAGGCTACGGATATCCTGATTCAAGCGGAAGAAATCCGCAAGATTAAAAACCGGGTCATTGATATTCTGTCTTTCCATACCGGACAAAAAAAGGGGAAGGTTGCAGAGGATATAGAGCGGGATTATCACATGAACCCGGAGGAAGCAGTACAATATGGTATAATTGACAGTGTAATATCTGAACGAAAAACCATGATGATCCAAAAGAAAAAATGAGCAATCAGAAGAGCCGGGAATCCAAATGCAGTTTTTGTGGTATATCACAAACTGACGCCGTTAAGTTAATAGCCGGACCAAACGTATTCATCTGTGATGAATGTACGAGAACCGCCTACAATCTCATTTTTAAAGGTAAAGAGGCTGAATCTGACGCCAGTACAGAACCGAAAAAACTGCCTTCACCCAAACTGATTAAAGAAAAGCTTGACCAATATATCATATCTCAGGATCTGGCCAAAAAAAAGCTCGCTGTTGGTGTATACAATCATTATAAAAGGGTTTACAACTCACACAATCTATCCAACATTGAGTTAAAAAAGAGTAATATTTTGCTCATTGGACCTACTGGTACCGGAAAAACTCTGTTGGCAGAAACATTGGCCAAAATTCTTGATGTACCATTTGCAATTGCTGATGCCACTACTTTAACCGAGGCAGGTTATGTAGGGGAGGATGTCGAGAATATCTTGTTAAAATTGTATCAAGCTGCCGGAGAAAATAAAACACGGGCTGAGCAAGGAATAATTTATATTGATGAAATTGACAAAATTTCCCGTAAAAGTGAGAATCCATCTATCACTCGTGATGTCTCAGGAGAGGGAGTTCAGCAAGCTCTTTTGAAACTGGTCGAAGGGTTTGAAGCCAATGTCCCGCCCATGGGAGGACGGAAGCATCCCTATCAGGAATTTTTAAAGATTGATACCAAAAATATTTTGTTTATTACTGGCGGTGCCTTTGTAGGACTTGAAAAAATCATTAAACATAGATTAAAAAGGAATGTTATAGGTTTTAATGCTCAACAAAGCTCTACTACAGTTGATAATGAAATAACTATTGGTAATACAGCCGCAAACTCTCTAAGACTTCCTGGTTTACAAGCCTCAGCATCGGACGGCGACGTGCTTACGTATTCATCTTCATCTGGTGATATTACCCTTCAACCTTCAAGTGGCTCAGGCAGTTTTACAACATTAGAAAGAGTATTTACTGGTTCAGAACTTGTTAGTGCTTTTAATGGTAACTTAACTGATCAAATAACATTATTGTCTGTGCCAGCGAATAATATTGTAAT
>CBFDCH010000448.1:0-3116 GCA_965603235.1 uncultured bacterium
TGTGTGCACCTTGGATCCCAATTAACAGGAATGCTTGATGATCTGCCCAGATCAGCCACTACCATTGCCCACACAAACGTCATCATCTTTGAAATCGGCCGCAATAATTTTATTAATTTTGTAGAAACCGATCAAAAGAGTGGTGTTAAAGTACTACTCAAGCTGGCCCGGATTCTTTCATCCCGTCTGAGGGAAACAGATACAAAATTAAAAACTTTTGTCAATTTAACCAAGTGGATTTGATCCCATTATCCCAAAATTTTATTAAATATATGAGCTGAAAATTGAAACCACGACATGGGGCACCAATCGGGAATGCCCCACTAGAGGGAGGTAACCTATGATCAATCGATTAAGATATTGCGTTGGATTATTTCTGATATCCCTTAGCGCCATTTCTTTAATATGGGCAGAACAACCCAATTCTGCTGGATTGTATGCTGAAATGGTAACCAGCAAAGGGAAGATTGTTATTAAACTGGAGTATGAAAAAACCGCCATGACGGTGGCAAATTTTGTTGGATTAGCGGAAGGAACCTTAAGCAACCAGGCTTTAAAAAAAGATATTCCATATTTTAATAATAGTGTATTTCACAGAGTAGTGCCCAAACACGCCATCCAGGCGGGAATTCCCCAGTCAGAAGGAACGTTTCAGGGCCCTGGCTACCAATTCCCTAATGAAATTCATCCCACATTGGGTCACAAAAGGGCTGGCATGGTAGGAATGGCCAATGGTGGCCCGCACACCAATGGCAGCCAGTTTTATATCACACTGTCAGACCGCTCATACCTGGATGGTGACTATACGGTTTTTGGCCAGGTTATTTTAGGAATGGATGTTGTTTCTCGCATTACACAAAAAGATACAATTAAAACAATAACTATCCTTCGCATCGGATCTAAAGCCAAGAAATTTAAGCCCACAGATCACACCTTTCATGCTATGGTAGAGAAGGCAAAAACAAGGGTGTTAAAGCATTTGGCAATCAAGCAAAAACAGGAAGAGGCGTTTTTATACAAAAATTGGCCAAATACAATAAAAGTCGAGAAAGGCATTCAATATATCGTGCAGAAGAGAGGTTTTGGTTCACCCCCCGCAGTGGGAATGCGCTTAAAGGTAATTTATCGGGGTCAACGGCTAAAAGGATTGCCCTTTGGCAGCACCTCTACGGGCCATCCCAATCATATAAAATACACCAAGCCTTTTATTTATATTTCAGGAAAGAGCAGCCTGAACCCAGGACTTGATTGGGGTATAGAACAAATGAAAAAGGGAGAAAAACGGACCCTGATACTACCCTCTCATACAGCCTATGGGGTAAGGGGCTATTATGGACCACAAAAAGAAGGAGAAAAACGTTTTGTCATTTCTCCCAACACCCTTCTGGTTTACTCCATTGAGATCCTTGATGTGCTAAATTAATTGTTGAATATGTTCGCTTGCCCTGAATAAATTACCGGCCACAAAATCGGCGCAGCTGAAATTATGGTCCTGAGTATATTCTGAGGGAACGGCAATCACATAACAACCGGCTCTTTTCCCTGCCAGGGCTCCATTCTGAGAATCTTCCAGCACCACACATTGCGCTGCAGAAAGATCCATTTTTCCACAAACAGTCAGGTAAATTTCTGGATCTGGTTTACCTGAGGAAATCCCGTCTGAACTCTGCAGGATTGAAAAGAAGTCCCGTATTGCCAATTGGTCCATAACAATATCAAGAAATTCCTGCTGTGCGCCGGTCGCCACAGCCATTTTAAACCGGGACTTGAAAGTGGTTAAAACCTGATACAATCCCGGCATAGACTGCAGTTCTGTCTTCAATTTTATTTTCATTCTTGCATTTCGTTGATCCAATACTTCTTTTGCAGGTAGAGGTATCTCAAGATCATCTACATAAATTTGAATACTCTCCTCTGGATTCCGGCCCATCATTTTTTTCAAGGTTTCATCCTTTACCTCTCTGCCAAATGAGCATGCCATTTCTTTTTCCACCTGAAAGTACAGCCGTTCACTATCAATCATCAGACCATCCATGTCAAATATTAGCCCCTTCACTTGATCCGCCTCAATTCAAATTCACATTTCTTGCTTTTTTAATATATTGTTTTAGCCTCTGAGATAACTTTTGCGAAAGATAATAAGCGCCGTAGATGGACAGATGGGAATTCCAATCACCAAACTTTCCGTCTCTGAAGTAAACGGGATTGCTCAGGTCAAACAACTTGGTGGAGTTAAAGTTTAAAAACTCCACATTGCGGTATTTGGCTGCCAAATTTTTGATGTCCGATTGATACTTTTCCTGTTCAAAGTTGGTGCGGTATGTATTGATGTATTCAGGAATATTTACCAGAAAGACCTTAACCCGGTCCTTTTTTAATTCATCCAGAAGTTTTCTGAAATATTCCCCCTCTCTTCCGGGGAAGCGGCTATATGGCGACTTCTCCCACTTTATGGGCTCCCTTTGATCTTCCGGTCGTATTTTGCCGGGCCAGCCCTTGAAATGAGAGATTCCAGGTGGAAGGGCATCACCCTTCACCTTGCTCTCATAAATAAAGGTCAAATAATCAAGAATATCAGTGACAAAAGAATCTACCTTACGTCGACTGCGGAATAGCAATGAAACACGGCTGAAGAGGGGTGAATTGGGATTGGTCATTTTTTTATACGGCAGCCGTTTTATCTGTTTCTTCTTTTGATCAGTAACAAGGTTCATTTCTGAAACAGCAGAATTACGGCGAAACATAAAATAATCAGTTCCATAGATTAACAATCGTGGCTTACCATACTTTTTTTTATACTGCACATAAAAATTATAATGGAATTTGGGATATCTCTCCCTTTTGGCCACACTAAGGGCCTTAAGCCCCAGCGATTGGTATAAATAAATGGGATGAATGCTATATTCAGTCCTGGAAGTACCCATGATCAGGGTATTGAAATAATTCTTTTTAATAAATTGCAGACGGCCAAATACATTTTTTTCATAATTATTCTTCTGATAAAACCGGAACATAGATTCCCGCAATGAGAAGAACAATATCCTGTCAAATAATATAAAGAGGAGTAAAGCGAAGGCAAAATAAGCTGCACCCCTGATATACTTGTTTTTAAAACT
>CBFDCH010000449.1:0-3112 GCA_965603235.1 uncultured bacterium
CGGGAGCAAACTACGCTGTACCCTGATATGTGGGTTTGTGTTTTATTCGGGAAAATTTTTTTCAATGATCCCTTTGATCTGGTTGGCCTTGTCAGGGGAAAATTCACACAGGTGGATCTCCTCAAGCGAAGACTCCTCCCGCATATATTCAAGTACGGTCGTAACCATTGCCCGAATGGCCGGCTCCACCGGGTAGCCGAAAATACCAGTGGATATAGCAGGCATGGACAGGTATTTAACGGCACGGGAATCGGCAACTTTTAAAGCCGATAACACAGCAGATATCAACAAACTTTCCTCACCCTGGCACCCCCCTCTCCAAATCGGGCCGACCGTGTGGATCACATACTCAAAGGAAAGGGTTCCGGCTGTGGTATAGGTTGCCTCACCGGTGTTTACCGGGGCTTTCTGGTTGCTCTCCTGCTGGATCCGTGGTCCACCCATTCGGGAGATCAGGCCCGCAACACCGCCTCCGTGAGCCAATTGTTCGTTGGCCGGGTTCACAATGACTGCCACCTCTTCCTCAATCAGCGAGTTTTGTATTAATACAAAGTTTTTATTGTTAACTTTCTTTTTCAGTAAAATCATCTATTGATCCCCAAAAGGCGGTTAAGTTCTCTCAGCTTCGAAACGGGCAAATATTTTTTTTATCCCGCCCAGCAACTCTTTCTCGGAAAACGCTTTTTCCAATTCCTCTCTGGTACACAATTCGTTTACCTGGCCATCGGCAAAGATCAATTGACGAAAACCTTTTTTATTCAGCCACGACTCCATGGCATGCTTTTGAACGATTTCATAGGCCTGCTGGCGGGCCACTCCTTTTTCCACCAGCAGAGTCAACACCTTTTGCGAATAGTAAACCTCCCGGCTAATATCCAGATTTTTCTTGATATTCTCCGGGTAAACATTCAACCCTTCCACCACCCGGATAATGTCTTTTAGCATAAAAGCTGCAGTATGAAAACTGTCGGGTAAAATCACCCGCTCTGCCGAAGAGTGAGAAATATCCCGCTCATGCCACAACACGTTGTTTTCAAAGGCAACATTCAGGTTGCCCCGTAGCAGTCGGGCCATGCCTGAAATCCGCTCACACTTAACCGGATTCCGTTTATGGGGCATGGAAGAGGATCCTTTTTGTCCTTTGGCAAAGGGTTCTTCCACTTCCAATACCTCTGTTTTCTGGAGATGACGAATTTCAACAGCAATTTTTTCTATTGCGGATCCCAGGGAAGCCAGGGCAAAGACCACTTCAAAATGGCGGTCACGCTGAATGATCTGAGTCGACACTTTGCAGGGGATTAGATCCAATTTCTTTAGGGCCCGATCTTCCCCTTCCGGTGGAAAATGGATATATGTACCAACAGATCCTGAAATTTTCCCAACAGATATCAATTTAAGGGCTCTGTGCAAGCGGTCAATATTACGCTTGACCTCCTCGTACCAGATCAGGTATTTAACGCCAAAGGTGATGGGCTCGGCATGGATACCATGACTACGGCCAATGGCCATCAGATCCTGATAGAGAAACGCCTTTTCCAGAAGAATGGTTTTTAACTGCTCTGCTTTATCCAGAACAAACTGCAAGGATTCCCGGATCAGCAGGGAGAGGGCGGTGTCAACGATATCATAGGAGGTAATCCCCTTGTGAATATAAGCAGAATCTTCTCCCACATACTCCTCAATGGAGGTTAAAAAGGCAATCACATCATGCTGCACCTTGTTTTCAATCTCATAGATACGCTTGACATCAAAGTTAGCTTTTTCCTTGATATTCTCCCAGCTCTTGGCAGGCACCTCACCCATCTCATACCACACTTCAGTGATGGCCAATTCCACATCGAGCCATTTTTGATACTTGTTTTGTTCACTCCATATCTGTGAGATCTCCTTTGCTTGATACCGTTCAATCATAACGTCACCTCATTAAAAATATGTCTTAAACCAATATAAAATTATACGCCATATCCCTGTAATGGTAAAGGGATTATAAAAAAACAAAATATAATCCTATCAAAGCAATTCTCATCTCTTAAATGTTGGGAGTCAGTCATTCGTTGGTTGCAACCTCACCCTGAACGGATGAATTTATCATTTGAACGAAACTAAAACAGTTGAGCAAAATGGTGATTGGTCCACGCTGGTGGAAAAAATCCGGCTGTTTGAGCGAGCGGGATGTACATGAGAAACGCGAGCGAGTTGAGGATTTTTAAATCAAACCATTTTGCGCTCCGAAGGACAACAACATACTTGTGAAGTGAGAATGAAAATTCAGGATTGAAGGGCGGGTAGGGTTTGGTAAGTCCTATATTTTTATGGCCTTCTTAACCGCCTCGTCCACCAATTGTACATAGCGGGAGGGACTGTAATTCTCCCTGGAAAATTCCATGGCCTGGCTGGCAACCTCTGCCCCCTTTGCAGTTACAGCCTGGCGGATACCCTGAGCAAAACTCTTGCTGTCCGGTTCCACCAGTATAGCAATATCACTGTTAATGGACTGGGTATGAGTATAGAGGTTGGTGGCCACCAGCGGTACGCCACTTTTTAGAAAAGAATAAATTTTTAAAGGTATATTGGTGCCGAGCAACCGCGGGGAGACCAGCACATCAGCGGCCTGCAAATAATAGGGACTCTCCTCGGGCCGTTTTTTGCCCAACAATAACACCTTATCGTTCACTCCGGCTTCTGCCACATTCTGTTTTACAGCTTCGATCTGTTTGCTCTCCCCGCCAATCAGTACCAGTCTGAAACCACCTCCCAGATGGGTCATACTCTCTATCAGGAAAGGAATGCCCTGGTAGGCTTCCAAAGTACCAGTATACATGACAATTTTAGTGCCGTCACTGCCAATCTCACCACGTACTCGAGCCAGAAGCTCCGGATTCAGTGATGCGGGAGTTTCATCCATAAAATTTTCAATAATTGTAAGTTTCTTGCGGTCGGTAATCGTGGCTGCATGGTCGAATAGAGACCTGCAGATCACAATCGTGGAACGGGCATTTTCCAGAGAGGCACGCTCAATCCACTTAAAAATAGAGACAATAAACCGGGAACGGGTAAACTGGAAATTACTCATATGTTGAACCAGAGAAGCATGCATGTCATAGAGGTGGGG
>CBFDCH010000450.1:0-3094 GCA_965603235.1 uncultured bacterium
GATGATTACCGGACAGCTGCCTTTCAAAGGTGAATATGAATCTGCGGTAATTTACTCTATCCTGAATGAATCTTATGAGCCAGTGACTGCATTGCGAACCGGTGTGCCCTTGGAACTGGAAAGGATCATCAATAAGTGTCTGCAGAAAAATCCGGATGAACGGTATCAACATATTGATGACATGATTGTGGACCTGCAGAAATTGAAAAAAGATCTCGACTCAGGAAAATCGCTAAAAACGGAAGAAATTCAAAAAAAACACCGGCCCAAACGATCGCTTCCCAGGTATTTGCTTATATGTCTGATCTTGATTATGGCAGCTATAGGGATCAGGCATCTTTTTAAAGGCAAGGCAACTGCCCAAAAACCGGAGGTTGATTCGATAGAGGCAATCAGAAAGAAAAACTCCGTGGTTATCGTTTACTATAAAAATAACTCTGGTGATAAGAACCTCGATTATTTGTGCGAAACCCTGACAGACCTGATGATCAATGATTTGGCCCAGTCCAAGTTCTTTGAAGTGCTCAGTGAAGAACGATTGCGGGACATTCTTACTCGTATGAAAAAGCTGGGCGCTCAGAGTTATACTTCCGATGATCTTAAAGAAATCGCCTCCCGCGGCGGCAAGGTATACGTGTTGGTTGGCAAATTTAACAAAATCGGCGAGGAGTTTCGCATCAATATAACTATTCAAAAAGCAGCTTCCGGTGACATCATTGCCTCTGAGAGTGTAAAAGGTATAGGTAAAGACAGCCTCTACGCAATGATTGACGATTTGACGGTTAAGATCAAGGCCAACTTCCAACTCTCATCACCCCAACTGGCCAGTGACATTGACAGAAATATTGATGATATCTCCACACCTTCCATTAAAGCCTATCAATACTATATACAAGGGAAAAGATATACCAGGGAGAGAAAATTCCAAAAAAGCAATGAGGCTTTAAAAAAAGCCATTGCCATTGATCCTAAATTTGCATTGGCGTACAGGTTCATTTCTATTAATTATTTTTACCTTGGAAACAATAAGGAGGCTAAAGAATTTGCCCTGAAGGCGTTATCTTTACTTCACCGGCTTTCGGAAAGAGATCGTTACCTGATCCAGGGATATATTTATTTTAAACTTGAAAATTCATATAAAAAGGCCATAAAAACATATAAAGAGTTAATTAAGAATTACGGTGACGATGAAGAGGCAATTATCAGTCTTGGGGTAGTATACCGAAATTCTGAGGAATGGGATTTAGCTATTGAACAGTTTGAAAAAATCATTAATACGCAGCCAGAAACTGCAGCTACAAATCTGGCCTATTTTTTTGTTGCAAAAGGCTGGCACGAAAAGGCCAGAGATCTCCTACATAGAAATACTAAATATTTTACCGATAAAAATTACTATCATACATTGGTCGCCTGCTCTTATATTTACCAGGGAAAATCTGAACTTGCTTTGCTTGAAGTTGAGCGAGCCCTCAAAATAAATCCCAACAACTATTTTTTAATCAATTGGCTGGGTCACATCCATTACTTGCAGGGAGATGTAAATTTAGCATCGAAATATTATAAGCAGATGATTTCGGAAAACCATCCAGACTCCATTTCTTCACATCAAGGCCGTATATGGTTGGCGCATCTCTTACTAAATCAGGGAAGGCTTAATACTTGTGAAATTGAGGTGAACTCAGGTATCAAAAAGGCACAGGAATTTAAGAGCAAAGAAAAGGAGTTGAATTTTATATTATTTTTATCGTATTTAAAGCTTCGTTTAAACTATTGGACAGAAGCACTTGCTTCAGCCAACCGGGCCAATAAACTGGCAGGTGAATTAAGGATGATAACAAAAAGAGGGTTGGGCCTTTATTTTTTGGGACTTTCTCATCTTGCCCTGGGGGAGGTAGAAAAGGCAGAAAAAACTGCAAAACAACTTCAGAACCTTATAACAACAAATGGTTACCCCAAAGGTATGCGCCGTTATTTTCTTCTAATGGGGCGAATATTTCAACACAAAGGTTTACTATCACCAGCGATTGAAAATTTTAAAAAAGGAGTATCCCTATTATCTCGGCAAAAATTAGATATAGATGAACATGCTCTATATATTGAATCTCTGGCTTTTGCCCAATATCAGAACAAAGATTACAACAATGCAATTCAAAACTTCAAGAAGATAATATACTTGACAATTGGACGCCTGCGGTGGGGAGATATTTATGCCAGAAGCTATTATTGGCTGGGGAAAATTTACCAGGCAACAGCGATGAAAGAGGAGGCTGTCAAATGTTATCAACAGTTCTTACAACTATGGAAAAATGCGGATCCCGGTATAGCAGAGTTAAAAGATGCCCGTACGCAGCTCGCATTACTAAGGAGAATGAGAGGTATGCATTAAAGGCAATCTTCCGTATTGCCTGATTTTGTAAATTTTAATTTTCAATTTGTTTCCAAAAATGTTTTTTTTCATCCCTGAAGATTCTATTAAACTCACAGGTCCAGTTGGGAATTCTACCAATTGATGAAGTGGCAAATGCTGCCCCAACCGGGCATACCGAACATCCTTTCATCTCATCGCACATTATACAAAATTTATCATAAGTATAATAAGAGTCCATGCGCAGGTTGGTATAATTGGCCAATATTTTAGGATATACTTTCTCATGATTTTTTATAAATGATTGCAGATCGCCAAAACAATACTTATTAAATTCTTTATCCTTTTTTTTGCCATTGAAATAGTCGAAAAAAAATGTACACCCCCAGAATCTACCATCAGGGGCTAAGGTTATGCGGTCTCTGCCGGCAAAACAGGCAGACATACCTGGCTGCTTTGGTTCATTTTGGTAAATTGCGAACGGCATGACCCCTTTTGTTTGGTAGGTATCAATAAGAGGCTGCTGCAGCAAATTCAGCTCCTCTTTTAAAAGGAGAAGAGACGGTTGGTGCCATTGAGAGGTGTTGGCCAGGGAGATTTGTATCTTTTTAACATTGAGCGACATAATAAATTCAAGCGATTTTGCCAGGTGCTTTATGGTATCCGGCGTAAAAACACTATTTGTTTCCAGTTCAATATTGGGATAAGTTAAAATTTTCTTTAAAATTG
>CBFDCH010000451.1:0-3088 GCA_965603235.1 uncultured bacterium
TTTTGACCTTATTCCAATTATTTGCTTCCAGGCCCTGAAGAATGAGTTGTTTCTCCAGGTTTTCACGGGCGGCAATTAATCCCACCGGCCCTGTTGAACCGGGCTTGTCATCAAAATCAAGCCGGGGATAAAAGGTAATAATTCTTTTAACATGTGATTCCAGCTCCCGTACATTCCCCGCCCACTGAATGTTTTGTAACCGGGAGAGTACAAGCTGTAGTTTATCTTTCTCGTTTATATCCAGACCATTCCTCTTGAGGAAAAATTTGGCCAGCAGAGGAATATCCCCCAGCCTCTCCCGCAGGGGCGGGACATGGAGGGTAATATCCTGAATTCTGAAAAATAGATCTTCCCGGAATTTTTCCTCTTTAATCAGTTGTTTCAAATTTTTGTTGGTGGCACACAACAGGCGTACATCCACACGAAACATTCTGTTCTCGCCAACACGCCTGAGCTCTTTTTCCTGCAGCACCCGTAGCAATTTGGCCTGCAGGTTCATCGACAGATCGGCAATTTCATCCAGAAACAGGGTGCCCCCGTCGGCAGTCTCTATCAATCCGGGCTTATTTTCCGTGGCACCGGTAAAAGCCCCTTTTTTATAACCAAACAACTCAGCTTCCAACAAATTTTCCGGGATGGCTGCTGCATTTACCGGAATGAAGGGTTTATCGCTACGGTTACTGAGCAAATGTATACCCTTGGCAACAAGCTCTTTGCCACTGCCGCTCTCCCCTGTGATTAAAACAGAAAAATCAACCTTGCTTACCTGTAATATCTGTTCCTTAAGTTCCCTAATTGCCTTTGATTGACCGATAATAAAACCCAGCTTTTGATTCATTTTATAATCATATTCCAGGTATCGGGCAATCAGGGAGGAGAATCTTCTCAGCAAATCTTTTTGCCGGTCTACAAACGGATAGTCATAATGGAGAAGGGAATCCAGACCCAGCACCAATACAGCGGTCAAGTTATCGGTCAATTTCCACAAGATCGCTTTTGTATTCTCAAAGGGGTAAAAAATTCTATCCTGACTCCGGCACATCTCCATGACTTCCGGCCGCTTCAGGTTCAGGTTTTGCCCGGCCTGAATTACCTCGCTGGTCAACTCTTCAACAACCGCCTCATATCCCTTTATCGTATTGAACTTAAAAAGGAGAGCACCCCGCTCCAACATGGTCAGGTGAATAAAATCAACCGGGAGCACTTTTTGTAATTCAAAGGATAAACTTCTAAAAAAATCATCAGGAATTTGCCAGGAGGCGTAATCTCCCACCAGCCTGGCGCTGCGAAAGACATCGGTGATGGCCTCCCGTTCGTCCAGCCAACCTTTAAACTCCTGCAACACGGGTGATAACTTCCGTTTGTTTTTTAAGAAAAAATGGTAAACCTCATTAAAAAGTTCGAGTTCCTCATCAACGATAAGATCCTTGTTATGAAAGTATTTGAAGTAAATATAGTAAAACTCGTAAAAATAATAGTTCCTGCCGCTACCACTCAGCCCCGCAGATATCATCCTGAGGTGTTCGAGGAAGGCCACACTCCGGAGTCTGCCCGTCAGAATCGCTGTGAGTTCAAATTGCAGCATCCCTGAACGGATCTGCTGCAGCCGGTCCAGGATGGCCAGCTCCTCTACCAGCGAATCCTTTTGCACCAATTCAAAGATGGAAAAGGCCGTCCTTTGATCCTGACTCATCAATCGTTGATGTTGAATCAGCAGCTCTTCCCGGAAATGATTGTGTTGACCCATCATGGCCATTTTCATTTTCAGGAATTCGCACTCAAGCAACCCAAGCGGATTTTTTATCTGATGAAACAGGGAAGCGGCTTTTTCAAGGTTAGCCGATGACCGATTGAAATGGTGCTGTAGATAGTCAACATAAGCGATGTGAAAGTAATCACAGCCAATGGAATTGACCAGTCCCTGTTCCTTATTGTACTTAAGTATGGAGCGAACGATCTGGCGCGTTTCCGTCCATTCACCTTTAATTAAATAAATATTTATCAGGTTCTCTCTGGTTCTGGTTATGCCATGATCATTTTTCAATTCTGTAAAAATCATGAGTGCTTTTTTGTACCAGACCTCAGCCTGGTGGAAATTGTCCTTGGTTAAAAATAGATTTCCCAGATCTATGGCTAAGTAGGCGGAGAGGAACTTATAATCGTTTATTTAACTTCTAAAAAAAACATTTTTCAATAACCTCTCCGCTTCATCAAGACGCTCCATCACAGTCAACAACCGGGCGTATTGTTTCCTGGCCATTAGCTCGTAACGGATCAATTTCTCCTTGCCAAAAAAGTTCATGGCGTCCTGCAGCATCTCAGCAGCCCGCTGGAATTCCTCACGAAAGAAAAAACGCTCCACAAAGATTAAATATGCTTTAAAACGGAATGAATCTTTCCGAATGAGTTTCATGAAAGAGTCTGCTTTTTCCCGTTCAAACAAATCCTCATGAAATGCGAATTGAAGGTAGTTCAACTCATCATGCCAGGCTGGATCCAATTTCTTTTTTACCTGTTTCAAAAAACCTGACATCGCCTGATAATTCCGTTCAATGAGGTTGCACCTGGCCTGCCGCAAAGCATAAAGGCCCGGGAATCGTTCATTAATACCATTTAGTAACCGCTTGGTAATAATGGTCTCTCCCTCTTCAAGCAATAGTCTGGTGGCCTTTTCCAGCAGGTCAATATCCTTTTGAAGAAGATCAGCATGGATATTTATTAAAAATTTCAAAACAATAATTTGGATGAATTGATGTCCTTTCAATATTTCAACCAAAAATTTATAGGAACCGTCGGGAGGTTTACTATCTTTGTATAATTCAGGTCCGCCGATAATCCTGTTGGCAACTGGGATCAGATAATTCTTTTTTATCAGGCTTTCAACAGCCGACAGGCCATCCGTCACTAATTGTTGAGATAATTTTTGCTGCGAAATGGGCAAGGAGAGCGACTTCAATTGTTTAAGCACCTGAAGTTCCAGAGAACTCAGCAAAGAGTGTTCCATGGTTAGATCAAGATTCAGAAAAGGAGCCAAAAGATTCTGGGGTTTTTCACTTCTTGGCTATTAAGATTTTAAAAGCAAGTAAAG
>CBFDCH010000452.1:0-3086 GCA_965603235.1 uncultured bacterium
CATCCACAAAATTTATAAGGGGAATATTGAAAGCATCACAAAAACGGATAAACCGGGCCCCTTTTAACGATGCCTGCACATCAAGGGTACCAGCGTAAATAGCGGGGTTGTTGGCAATGATACCAACCGTTCTACCAGCCAGCCGGGCAAATCCTACCACCAGGTTTTTGGCAAAATTGGCGTGAACTTCAAACAACATGTGGTTGTCAACTACCAGGCCGATCAATTCTTTAATATCATAGGGTTTATTTGGATTTGTCGGGACAATTTCGTTCAGACGGTCTTCCATTCGGTCAAAGGGGTCATCCGTATCCATGACCGGCGGGCCCTCGATATTGGACGAGGGCAAATATCCCAACAACTCTCTTACCATATCAAGGGTATTTTTTTCGTCAATGCCAACAAAATGGGATACACCCGAAATGCTGGCATGGGTTTCAGCGCCTCCCAGGTCTTCAAAGCTGACCTCCTCCTTGTTCACTGCCTTGATCACCTCAGGGCCTGTTACAAACATATAGGACTTGTTGGCCACCATGAAGATAAAATCGGTGATGCCTGGTGAGTATACCGCTCCACCGGCACAGGGTCCCATAATGACGGATATCTGAGGAATTACACCTGAACACAGAGTGTTGCGGTAGAAGATATCGCCGTACCCGGCCAGGCTTGAAATGCCTTCCTGGATCCGGGCGCCGCCGGAATCGTTTATACCAACGACCGGTGCGCCGGCTTTGACAGCCAGATCCATTACATTGGTGATTTTCTTGGCATGCATTTCTCCCAAAGAGCCTCCAAGAACAGTAAAATCCTGGGAGTAGATATACACGGTTCTGTTATTGACTTTGCCGAATCCGGTAATTACACCGTCTCCAAGAAATTTTTTTCGGTCCAGACCAAAATTACTGGATCGGTGCTGAACATAGCCTTGCAGCTCTGTAAAGGATTGGGGATCAAAAAAAGACTCAATCCGTTCGCGGGCAGTCATTTTGCCCTGCTGGTGCCTCTTTTTAATCCGTTCCAGGCCGCCAGCTTGGGCTTTTTCTTCCCGTAATTTTATTAATCCTTTGATCTTTTTTTTCATTTTACTACCTGCGAGCCATTTTATAATGCCAAGAATAAAAAATCAAATAGGGAGAAAAATTTATTTTCCTATCTGGGTGGATTTTTTTTTGCGGAGATTTGCCGAAACTTGATGATGCTCTCAACCGTGATCCAGATGATGATTACCAGGAGAGCGGCTCCGATGACGGCCAAAAGAACCTGACCCTTATTTATAAAGTCAATTTCATTGGCAATTGAGGCAAAAGTTGTCATAATTATCATAAATATGGCCGGAATTCCGGAGATCAGCCACTTCCATCCCCCTTTGCTTTTTAAATAAATGGAAATTACCAATAAGGCTAACGCTGCCAGGGTTTGGTTGATAGCACCGAAAAGGGGCCAGAGAGTGAGCGCTCCGCTGCCATTGGCTCCGGTGCTGAAAGCCAGAAACAGGGCAGTGAGAACGGCAATGGCCGTGGTGACGTAGCGGTTGGTGAGTCTTTTTAATTTTAGTCCGGTGAAGAGCTCGGTGAGCACATAGCGTTGGATGTGAGTGGCTGAATCGAGGGTGGTGGATGCAAAGGAGGCTACAAAAACTCCCATAATAGTGGTGCCAATGAACTGGGGGATGCCCATCGTTCTAATCATGTTGGCTGCTCCATCCACAAAAGCGGTAATCTTGGAGGCCAATCCCTTGGCTGCACCCCAGGAGGCATAATGAAGCTTCCAGGCTGCCAAACCGGTGGTCCCTTTGTAACCGAGGCCAATTCCGGCTGCCACTGCAATAATTACCAGGGTTGCCAGTACACCTTCCATTAACATGGAACCATAACCGATAAACAAGGCATCGTTTTCACTCCTCACCTGTTTGGAAGTGGTCCCGGATGACACCAGGGAATGAAATCCGCTGATGGCCCCACAGGCAATGGTGATAAACAGGAATGGCACCAGTGGCGGGGCTCCACTGGGATTGCTCTGTACGGCTGGAGCTACAATTTTCATGCTGTTGAAAAAAACGGCAAAAATCACACCAAGCACCATTAATCCCATGGCAAAAATTAATTGGAATGAGTTGATGTAATCCCGCGGTTGGAGCAGGGTTGTTACCGGGAGAACTGAGGCAAAAAAGACATACAGCAGCAAGATGATGGTCCAGACGCCTGTGGCAGGGATACCCAGTATGGATGGCATTTCAAACTGAAAATAATAACCGATGATAATTGTTAGATACATTAGGACCAGGGCGAAAATTGAGGGTATGACATGTTTTTTTTTGCGGTTATAAATGAGATATCCCAGGGTGAGGGCAATGGGGATCTGGAACCACACGGGGAAGACTGAAGCCGGGAACATTTTAAAAATGATGGCAATCACCATGCCAAATATGGCAATAACAATCCACAATTCCAGAAAAACAATGACAAAAAAGAGTATTTTGGTGCGGGGATTAACATATTTGGCTGTGTAATCTGAAAGTGATTTTCCCTGATTTCTCAAGGAAATAATCAGGGCGCCCAGATCATGGACCGCACCCATCAGGATACTGCCCAGGAATATCCAGAGTATGGCTGGTAGCCACCCCCAGATTATGCCAATGGCAGGTCCCACGATAGGGCCGGTACCGGCTATGGAAGTGTAATGGTGGCCAAAGATGATCTCTTTTTTTGTCGGTACAAAATCCATGCCATCTTCAAACTCAACCGCAGGAACGATGTTTTTACTGGACAATTGAAATATTTTTTTGCCCAAAAATCTGCCATAGGTGTTGTAGACAATGATATAGCCTGTAAAAGTAACAACCATTAATAATAAAGCATCCATTCTTTAAATCCTCCCATTGGTTTTTAATAGAGTTTGATAAAGCAGGATGGACAAGAATTTCAATGGTAATCGGTACATGAGCAGCAGGATAAAATTATATCCAAACCAAACCGGGAATGCAACCATCTAAAATTGGGGACAGGCGCCAAAACTGATTGAAATGTTTGTTTAATCAGCTGAGTAGGAAAATAGAGTTGTCAATCAAGCGAAAAAGTTAATATAAT
>CBFDCH010000453.1:0-3078 GCA_965603235.1 uncultured bacterium
GAATACTGCAGCTATATTCAAACTGAGTACGTTCTGGTTTTTGCCAGGTATTTTCAATGTCCTTCAACACCACCCGAAGGGATTCTCCGTTGTTATTTAACATGTGGTGAAAAACATCGAACAATATGGGTATTTTTGTCTCTTTGTGGATGGTTAAACAATCCTGTATCGAATAGCTGTTATGATCGTTTTCAATCACAAGCCGGTGAACAATTTTTAGGTCCAATTTATGATAACGTTGAATAAAACGCTTGATTGATTCATTTTTATTGCCATACACTCCTCCGACATGGATCTGAACCTTGTGGGACCTGTCCAATCCCATCAGGTCCAAAATATCACAATGATAATGAAGCTCCCTGACACTTCTATTGTGGATTTCCTCTTTTATTGAGTTTATTAAGGTAAATTGATCCGGATGCATTGAGATTCTCATTCTGGATGCTTTAATTTGGTTTCCAATTCGCAGAAATTGTGAAGAAAAGTGGCGCTGCCAATCAAACTGACAAATGGTGTGGGAGGCAAACGGGATTAAATCAGAAGATATGCGGAAAAATAGAATATTTTGATTGATATTATAATTTAAAATATTCATTAAATAATTTAAATTGTTATTAATTGTGTCTATTAATCGAGCTTCACTATATGATTTCAAACGGAAGGTTTTATTCCCCTGATTTTTCAAACTTCTATTTATACAGGGATAGCCAATTTTCATTTCTCAGTCTCGGTATTTTCCCTTTTGATAATATTTGTTTGTTTACCCTTATTATGATCTCATCGTTCTTCCCTTACCGGAATCAGTAATTTGTATCAGGTCGGCAGGAAAGGGATTGAAATAATATTGATTCAGGAGATATTTTTCCTGAAACCGTACCAGATAGGATTTCATAACTCCCAGAGGTACGCTAAGAGGCAATTGGGCCCGGCGGTACTCCTCCAGAAGGTCCAGGAAAAAAATCCGTTCTTCGCTGCTAATCTTCTTGGACACATATCCCAAAGCATGCATGAGTACATTAATGTGAGAGGTAAACCGGGGTATTTTTGCGAAAACAGGCAACAAATTTGTTTGATATTCTCTGACCAGATTCGCCAATGACTTTTTCTCCGCATTGGCCACAATACGGCCCAGCACCCGCATTTGTGTTTGATTGTAGGCCATAAAAATAAGCTTTTGCCTGGTATGAAATTCCACAATTCCTCCCATGGACATATCCTCTTTATATCGTCTGAAACGGGAGATACAAAAGAGTTTGGTCAGGAAGTGTTCCCTGATTCTGAAATTGGTCAACCGGGCATCATCTTCAATGGCTGAGCTAGAAAAGGCGGACAAAACAGCACCTCCAAAAAATCCTTTGTCCTGAACCGCTACAGCCACCTTTCCTTCCCTGGGATATATTTTTACATCCTTAATGCCGCAAGAGGGAGATTTGGCTTTTAGTATGAAGCCGTCAATTTCCGGCAAACTATGTAAAAATTTGTCAGTAAACTCCCTCATCTCCTGAGTAAAATACCGCCCGGTGCTCGATTGATATAACTCCCGGCCATCCTCATTAACTCCGATTACCCGAATTGGATCTCGAGGTACACCCAGCCCTATCTCGAGCTCCGGACAAACTGTAATAATCTCTGCATGGGGACGAATCAGCTCCATCAACTCGGAAGGAATGGTTACTCCATTCCATCGGCAGGCATCGAAGCCGAGGCACCTACTGACAACCAACCGGGGTTTATCTGCTTCCACCAGTGCTCCCTCAGATTCCATTATCCCATCATACGCGGTTCAGGGTCCAGAGAAAATAGTTAAGAAAAGCTGCAAAAGTCACCCAGAGTAGATAGGGAGTTAACAATAGGCCAGCCATTTTAACTATTCGGTAGAAGGCGATAATAGTTACCAGTATGGCAAACCACAATATGATAATTTCAATAAAGGCCCACCATGGATTCTTCAGATGGAAGAAAAGAAAACTCCACAAGATGTTAAGAATCAATTGAAAAATAAAAATTGCCAGTGGAATAAACAATTTAACATTAATATCCTGATTGTTCCAAATCAAGTATACCGAGATTCCCATAAGCAGGAATAGTAAGCCCCAAACCGGACCAAAGAGCCAATTGGGCGGCTGGAAGGAGGGTTTACTCAGATTAATATACCATGCGGATTTTACCGTTGGAGAGGTAAATATTGAACCGATAAACCCGGCGCCCTGACAAATTATAATAGCTACCACCAGTTTAAAATAATTAATTTTCATGAATAAATTATAGCATAACTGCGGTTAATTATACTCTTTGAAAGGGGACTTAAGTTACTTTTATAGATGTGATAATAAGTCAAGATAATTTAAGATGGGATAGCGGTTAATAAAATAGAATAACTATTGTTTTTTTTTGTTTTTTTCTCTATTATTCTGGCGGGAGGAGTAACATGATCAAACAATTAAAAACCATTACCATTGTTGGTCTCCTGCTTGCTCTATGCCTATTGATTTCTATTTCCTGTTCAAAGGACAAAAACAAGGAGTATCAGGATAAGTACGGAATTTTTAAAAGTATGGAAGCAGCCCTGAAACAACCGCACAAAGTGAAGAAACTTCAATTGAGGGATGCCATCGCCGACAATAGCCTGGCCGGTATTGGCAAGCTGACTGCTGTAGAGCAGATCACCATTTATGGCTTAAAGAGTCTGACCGAACTCCCCGAGGAAATCGGTCAATTGAAAAACCTGAGGGATCTTTCACTGACCTCAACAGGAGTCAACAAATTGCCTGCAGCAATTGGCAATTTATCCAGTCTGGAGAAGCTGCACGTCAGCAATTCGCCTATCGAAAAATTACCTACTGAAATTTCAACATTAAGTGGCCTGAAAAGCTTGTATCTTGGATCAAACAAATTAAAAGAATTGCCAGCTACTGTGTTCACACTCTCAGGATTGGAGAAATTGCATGTAACGCACAATCAAATCAGTGCAATACCCGATGATATCGAAAAACTGACCAGTTTGCGGGAACTGCATATACGCAGCCTCGGTTTACTGGAGGTCAATCCAAAAATCGGATCTCTGGCCAACCTGACAGT
>CBFDCH010000454.1:0-3077 GCA_965603235.1 uncultured bacterium
ATTACGTAACTGGTGCCATAGCCCGGCTGCGAGAGGTAGAGGGCGTAATCGCCAATTAAGGTACGGCTATTTGCTTTGACATAACCGCGTGGCGTTTTGGCCACCCCGTAAGCAATGGCTTGCTCCAGGGTCCACTCCCCGGAGTGGAGTTTCAGCCCGCCTATGGCACGGATGGCCCGGAAAGCCAGCATGATATGGGTCAATTCCCTGGCTCTGGGATAATCGGCCATCAGGCCGGCCTGCATCATCAGTTCTTCGAAACCAGTGGCCAGTCCCTCGGCCCGGCTATCCCAGATTTTATAGAGCAATGCCTGGCCGCGGATGGGGTGGGTGTTGCGCAATTCCCGCTGTTTTTCCAGCCAGTGCACCATGTGGCACACCAGGGGCAGGGGCTGGCGGTAGTTGATATGGGTGAAAAAATCGAGCTTTTCAGCGGGTATAAAAGAGTCCACCGTGTCATCCAGTTTCATGTAGCCGGGTACGGTAAAAATCTTCTCCTCTTTTAAAAAATTCATGAACAGGGCCACTGACTTTTTATACTTCTCCTGCATCTCTTTCAAAGATGCGGTCGGCTGCAATTGAGGTAAATCCCGGTTGCGATGCTCCTCCAGGGCCAGGGCAGCCAACGATCGCTCCAGTTCGCGTTCCAACAGGGCCAATTGCTCATGCCATGTATAGGGAACCAGATGGACCTCTTTCATGTAGAGGTTAAATGCCTGAATGCCAATGCCGGAGAAGGCTTTCATCCCTTTCCGTTTTCGGTTCAGCCATTGGGCGAATCCATTCACTGCCTCCCTGGCCTTGATTGCCAGTTTGGCCAGCCTGGGATTGTTCTTTTTTAAGCGGCTGGCCAGGGTTGCCAGCTGCCAGCTTTCCCCTTGTTTTAGCCGGCTGCCGAACAACCAATAATCCCCCGCTTCCTCCACCAGGTTGCGTTTGGCCTGGGCCAGAATAGCCGGTATGGCTGCCAGTTTTTTGGCAAACACAGCCCGCGAATTATTGTTCAGGGGAAATTTGTGCTCAAATACATTCAGTACGCCGTAAATTTCCGGAACTTCTCGGGCAGGAACATCCGGCTCGTACATTTGTATGACTGCGTAAAAAATCGGATTCCGCGCCCATGGCCTGAGCACATCATGGTCAAACTCCAGCCCCTTTATTTCCGCGCGGATAATTTCGTAATCAACCCGCTGAGCAATGGTCCACCCTCTGGTATCAAAAGCGGCCAGCCGCTGCTTGAACTCCGGTATGCGGCGTTTCTGTTCTTCCATGGCCCTGGCCGTGTAGTCCGGTACATTGTCCTTCACCTTTGGTTTCTGAAACTGGCGCCATTCTTTAAAGAAAGATACCAGGTCCTGGTAGTTCTTACTAGCTTTTATGGGTTGATTATCGCCATAGAGGGTTACTCCCGGCAGCAACCATATCATGATTGCCAGTAATAGCAAAATTTTTCTTAAACTCATATTACACCCCTGGGAAACGGTTTTTGTACTCTCTGAAAATATTAAAAGTTAACCCATCGATTGTCAAGGATTCAATGGGTTTCCTTTTTAATCAGTTTTAGGGCAAATTCCATTTGGGGATCTTTTTGGTTCATAAGATCGTCAATTGTTGTCGGGATTTTATATTTGGGTATAATGCCATGGTTTTTTGGATAGTTTGAGACAGCCATGGCATAGCGCACCAGAGGGATTGAAATGCGAATTTTTGTATGGGGCAGGGTGAGGGTAACTCCCATACCGGAGGTGTTGCCATAGTAGCCGGAACCGCACTCTTCGCCGATGAATACGGCTTTTTTGTGAAAATGAATTATGGATGTGGCCTCCCCGGTAGCCGAGAAGCTGCTGCCATTGATCAATATGTATACCTTACCCTTAAAGGTGGGCTTCAGCGGTTGTTGGATACCCAGGTTGGGATGCCCGGTGGCATCATAGCTACCGTGATCGTTTGCCTTGAGTCTTCTTTTCATGATTGCCGCATCTCCAGGGGAGGCATCGGTATATTGTGAGAACGTGATGGTATTGACCCGGGTTTCCAGGGAATCATAGTATTGAAACGGCTTGTCCAGCAGGTGGGCGGCAAGCATCTTGCCAAAATCATCCCTGCCGCCGCCGTTGTTCCTGAGGTCAATGATCAGGTGGCTGATTTTTTTTGCTGCCAGCTCCTTGAAGCTGTTGGCCAGGAATTTTTTATAATTTATATTGGCCCGGCCATAGGGACCGCCGCCAAAGGTTTTGATGGTGAGAACCGGAATTCCATTTTTGTATTTCAGGCTGATCGGAATATTGTTACTACTCTCTATGGCCACACTGGCATAGCGGTAGGCAAAGATTGCCATCAGCTCCTCGGGCTTAATACCTTTTACACGGATGGTGCCGGGTTTTTCCTGACCGGGCTTGAGATAGCGGATGGAAAATTGGGTGGTTTTGCCATACACAACCAGATAGCTGGTGCCAAAGTAGCCTGTGGAGCCAAGCCGCTGAAATTTACCACTGCTTATACCGGCGTCTGACGGGGTGCGGGGCAGCAGTTGTTTAAGGATTTCTGAGATGGTGTGGCCATTAATAGCGAGCAGCTCACCGCCCATGGGTATCTCTTCATTGTCGCTGTAGTTGCGGAAAAGATAGGCCCTGCCCTGGTGAAAATGGATTTTAAACGGAAAGAGCGCTTCTTGTTTGCCCCAATAATTGGTGGCCGCATTTGATAGTCTGATCCTTGAGTGCCCATCCTTAATGGCGGCGATCAGGGGCATTAATGAATTTATAAATTGAAGTTCCGTGCCCGGCTGCCTAATGGTTTTAAAAGCAGCGTCAAAGATGTGGTCCATCTCCTTCCTGGTGTGATAGTAGTAGAAACCGCCATGCGCCTCTTCCAGGGCATTGCGCAGCAGTATAAATTCTTCCTTTAATTGTTTAACGGTAAAGGTTGTTTCCGGTTTATATTCAGGGGTTTTCTCCACGCCCGCAGTGGCCGGGATTGGCAGCGTAAAAAGAAACGCGGTGATAATGATGAGACCAACATATGAATGTTTCCGTTTAAATAACATGACACACCTCCTGTAATTATTCCATTATACG
>CBFDCH010000455.1:0-3068 GCA_965603235.1 uncultured bacterium
GAGCATGAAAAATAGTTTGAATAAAATAGACATCTGCCTGATATTGATTCTGTTGTTGGTGATTCCGGCTTTTTTGTCCGGCCAGGAAAAAAAAGATAAAATCGAGGAACCCATACAGCATAATGTTGCTGTTAATATTCGGCTGATCCCGATTTTTGCCGTAAATTCAAAGGGGGAACCGATTTTTGATCTTAAGGAAAAGGATCTGGAACTCATGGTAAACGGCCGCTTGACCAAGATCCAGTTTTTCAATCGTTTTGATATTCAATCAGAGGATACAACAGAAAAAAAAGAGGCCGGTAAAAAAGCGGCTGTCCTTAAAAGAGAGAGGGTTGTATTTGTTATCCTGGATTCTATGTTTAATAGCTCTACCGGATTCAGACGGTCCAAGGAGTTGGCAGTAAATCTTATTAAAGAAGGTCCGCCCGGGGATAATTTTGTCATTATTCAAAACCATTCGGTCCAGGGTTTAAAGTATGTCGCCGGACCTGAGTTGGGCAGGAAGGGCATGATAAGTGCGATTAAAAAATTAAAACCATCGATGGAAAAGGGATCTAAAAATCTTTTCGCCAGCCGCCTGCTACCCGGTTATGTTGATTTTGATACAGAATTTGATGCCCGAATGGAGTCGAGTCAATGGCACAAACTCAGACAAAACAAGATGAATACGGCAAAGATGAGCTACCGCTACCAGATGAAACGGTTTAAACACGTCATCTCCCAGCTCAAATATGCCCTGAAAACAATTAAAAAGCCAAAGGTGGTGTTCCTGATATCCGAAGGGGTTGCCAGAGGCGCCTTCAAAAAGGGGATGATGTCGGAATTCGGTACCCAGGATATGAGTGCAAACTCGGGCGCCTATGGTTCTGTGTTCTTGCAGAATGAAAGGACAGTGGCTGAGCAAGATGAGTATTACAGCACCTTTCTGTTGAAATATTTAACGGATATAGTCAAGGCCATTAACCTGGGTGGGGGAATTCTTTATACCATTAATCCCAAACGCATCAATGATACCATGGACGATGAAATTCAGGGGGAGATGAGCTTGATGTTTCTGGCCAACAGAAGCGGGGGGAAATATTTTGCCGGTTCCAATCCCAAGGAAGTGGTGCGGGAGGTGGTTAAATCCACATCCGCTTACTATGAGCTGGGATTTATACCTGGACCACAAACACAGGATGTATCCAAGGTGGAGGTCCGCAGCAAGCGGCAGGGGATAATCATCCATACCATCAATCATTTTGAAAAAAAGGTACCCTACCGGCAGATGATTCCCACTCAGAAAAAGTTATTCGCCCTTAATGTGGCAACTGGAGGGACCTGGTCCCGCATGGTTGGCAGAGTGGTTAGGCTTAAATTTAATCGGATCAAATCAGCCGGTAATGAAGAGGGTATCGAAATTGAGGTTCCCCAAAAGATGAGGGGTAAAAAGGTAGATATTTACCTGATCCAAACCGATGCCAAAACCCATAAAACAGAGGTACGCACCCTTACCCGCCAGGTAAGGGAAATGGTGAAATTAATGTTTCGTAAGAATAAGGATAAACGGCAATACTTTGTAGTTGTCGAACCTGCCAATGTTTACTGTGTTTACAACCAGGTAAAGTAGATACGGCTTCAACTTCCCGACAACTCAAAATTATCTTTAGAATAAAAATGAAGTGTTCGTGAAAAAATGTATTAAAAATCGGTACTGCTCTCCGGCACCATTGTTTTTGTTACTGGTGATTCTTCTGTCATTAAGCCTGTTTCCCAGACAGGCAAATCTAATCTCTAATGTGGATGGAAAAATCCGGGTGATCATCCTTCATTACGGTGATGGTTCCTATTTTGACGGATTCTGGTTTGATATGACGGTGCTCTACCGGGAATTGCTTAACAAAATGGACCGTGATGTTTCCCTTTTAGTCCTGCGAGGTAATGATAAAACCGGTGACCGGTTGGCGGATATGCTTGGACCATTTGCGGACCAGAAGTTGCCGGATGGTTCTCAGCGCCTCAAGTTTCTGACTGTGAATGTCAAAACCGGTGACTTTTATCCCTGGGCCAGAGATGCTAATTTTATCCAGACCGATGAGAATGACAACTTGATATTTCTGGATGTGGGTTTCAATTACCCACCCTTTCCCATTACCCATTATGACCAGGTATTTAAAAATGCCATCACCCGCGCTGGTATGATCCACCGGGGCGGAGGCAATGTCCGTGTCAGCAGTAGAGAGATATTTATCGGTATGGACACTATCCTGGGGATCAATAAAACACCGAGATGGAGTCAGTTCGGTCATACTCCTGAAACATTTTACTCTCTGGCTGAAAATTACCTGGCTAAGGATCTTACTGAATTCAAAAAAAAAATCATGGCGTATACTGACCTGCTCCACCATATACTGGCTCCGGAAAAAAAGTTGATCATTCCGGGCAGGGAACGTTTTTTTTCACAGCTGGAGATGGGTGATTTTATCTTTGATAAAAAAACGGTTTTTCATACCGGGGCGCAGGCTGCTTACCATACAGATGTTTATATGGGGCTTGGGCAGGTGGATGAAGATGGTAAGCGGGTTTATATCCCTCAATTTGGCTTTAAAAAGATGGACGAAGCAGCTGCTCGGGCCTATAGGTCTGCCGGCTTCAGGGTCACCTTTATCAAAGGATTACTGACCAATGCCCTGACTGCCCGAAATGATGCGGCTGGTCTTGATTGTCTCACCTCAGAGATCCGCACCCCAGTAAAATGGGCTGAAAAATATAAAGTCAAAAAATGAAATTTTTGAGCGGCTCATTTTTTAAAAAATACCTGCTTCCCGGATTTGTGTTCCAATCAGTGGTCATTGCCGGCGGGTATGGGACGGGCCGTGAATTGGTAGAGTATTTTCTGAGCTCCGGACCAACAGGCGGCCTTCTGGGAATGTTTCTGGTCACCACTGTCATATGGTCCTTATTGCTGGCCGTAAGTTTCGAGTTCGCGCGAAAATTCCAGGCTTTTAATTATCGTGCCTTCTTCCAAAAACTGCTCGGTCCTTTCTGGTATGCTTTTGAAATTCTTTATCTCGGTTTACTATTTATTG
>CBFDCH010000456.1:0-3049 GCA_965603235.1 uncultured bacterium
CTCATACCTTATGAGAATTGCAGGCGCAAAACAAATTGCTGCCAATTTTGTTGAAAAGCCGTCATGTCCGTGGTTTTCAGTATCTTTTTCAGGGTTTGCCACCCGGTAGGATCTTGTTTCTTGTTTTTCCGGAACTGATTGTAGAATTCAGTTAATTTGTCCTTTTCCTGTAAATAGTAACACAGGTAGCGGGACTGGGCATAATTGGTGCCCGGGTCTTTATTGTAAAATTGTTCTTTGTTTAAAGCCATTAAGGTATTAAATGTTGGCAGTATGTTCTTGCGGATGGCCTGTTGCAGGCCGGCCAGGCGCCAATTGGTGAGGCCGATGATCAGGTTGCCGCGGCTGGTGCATTGTTCGTAAAGAGAAGCCAGCCCCTCGTTAAACCAGGGCGGGCAGGCGGGGAAATTGGCGCGTATAAAGGGATGTACGATCTCATGAACCAGGGTGCCGGTGCCGGTGCGGATGTTCATGACCAGGGCCCTGTGGCGCGGGGAACTGTAACCGAATGGAGTGTCCGGCCGCTCTCTGAATATTTGCCAGGCGTGTTTTTTATAGCTCTGTTCACCGTCAAACAACCAGATATCAATGATGTGCTCCGGGTCTTTGCTGAAATACATATTTTTTAACCGCTTCACTGCCCAGGCCACCACATTGCCGGCAATATGTTGTATGGCGGCAGGATCTCCGTCACCAACCACGTAAAAAGGTTTTTGCTGCACAATGGTAAAGCCTGTGCCCGGGATCTTTTTTTTCAATTCCTTTAAGTGCCTGGCATAATCGGCATCCGTGAATCCTTGGACGCCTCCTACCGCTTCGGCCCCTTGGTCCCCACAGGCCCAGAAAAAACAAATCCCCGGAATTAACAATGCCAATACCAGACCAGTTCGATAATTCAGATTCATAGCCAATAGTATAATAAAAGGTTAGATTGTTATCAAATCGAGGTTTGCTCCCACGGATGAATTTACATTTTCATCCTCACAAGTATTTGGTATTTTGGTCTATTAGGATTTTCTAAATGGTTGCTATCTTGATTATTGGTTGACAAAATGAGTGGTGGAATTTAATATATATGGGAAAATCCATTGCGGACGATCAAAAACCAGCAGAAAAGATAAAAGTGGCGCACATGATTACCAAGCTGGAATTGGGGGGGGCGCAGGTGAATACAGTGTATACACACAATCACCTGGATGAGTGTAAATTTGAGGCCTTTCTGATCAGCGGGCCCGGGGGAATTCTTGATGATAAGGTGGAGAGGAAAAAGAATTTCCTGATTGTACCAGATTTGATCCGTGAGATTCGTCCCTTCAAAGATCTAAGGGCTTTTATACAGACTATGAAAATACTGAAGCGGATCAAACCCCATATTCTGCACACCCATTCCACCAAAGCCGGTATCATCGGCCGGGTGGCCGCTTTTTTGCTGCGCGTGCCACAAAGAATACATTCGGTTCACGGTTTCGCCTTTTCACCGTTGCAGTCAATTGTAAAACGAAATATTTATTATTTAGCGGAACTACTGGTATCCCGGCTCACCTCCCATTTTGTCTTTGTGGCCAAGGCTGATGTGCGAATCGCTAAAAAAAAAAGGCTGGTAAAAAACAATTACTCCCTGATCCGCAGCGGTTTCCCCCTGGCAAAATTCCAGCATAAAGATGCTGACATAAATGGTTTGAAAAAGAGGTTTAATATCAGAGAGGATCAGGTGGTATGCGGAGTGATTGCCCCATTTAAAGCGCAGAAAGGTCTTTTTCATTTGATTGAAACGGCGAAGCGGGTGATCAAAATGGATAAGCGGGCCCTTTTTTTCCTGGCCGGAGACGGCGAGTTGCGGCTGCACATTGAGGCTGAGCTCAAGAAGCGTGGGATTTTCGATTATTTCCGGCTGCCCGGATTTTTGTTTGATATTCACCGGGTGATGGATATTTTTGACATTGGCGTAACCACGGCCCTGTGGGAGGGGCTGCCCCAGAGCCTGGTGCAGATGCGGCTGAAAAAAATCCCGGTAGTGGCCAGTGATATACCCGGCAACCGTGAGGTGATCCAGCAGGATAAAAATGGTTGGCTGGTGGAGGTAACCGACTATGACACCTTTGCTGACAAAATTTTATGCCTGATTGAAAACCGGCAGGAGCGGCTGAAATTGGCAAGTTATTCGGAGAGTTATTCTCATTGGGATGCAGATTTCATGGTACGGAAACAGGAAAAGATGTACCAATTGTTGTTGAATTTAAGCTAAGTGATGCAAGAAGCATTGTCTCGATTTGTTTAACAATCAAAGAACATGATTTCAGACGATGAAATAATCCGCTCTGTACAGCAGGGCAAAGTGCAGAACTTTTCTCTTCTGGTGGACCGCTATAAAAAGAAAATCCTGAATTTCATCAATACCATGATATTTGACTATGAGGAAGCGGAAAACCTGGCCCAAGATGTGTTTATAAAGGTATATGAAACCATTAACCGCTATCGGGCTCAGGGTAGTTTTCAATCTTTTCTCTTTACCATAGCCAAAAACCTAACCCTTAATCAGATAAAGAAGAGGAAGCGGACCCTCCTCTTTTCCCAATTTTTTTCCAGCGGGGACGAAGGGGAGTATTTCAAACACGAGGATACCCCTGACCTGCAGGAAGAGAAAACCCAGCGCAACCAGTTACTGCTGGCCGGGCTGAAACAGCTCAATGAAAATCAGCGTATTGCCCTGATCCTCAAGGTGTACATGGATATGTCTTACAAAGAGATTAACTCCATTACCGACTGGTCCATCCCAAAAATTGAAACCCTGATCTCCAGGGCCAAGCAAAATTTAAAATCGCAAATATTAATGCAAGAAAAAGGATGACAAATTGTTTACAAAGCGAGGAACCATGGAATGTAAAGATGTAAAAGACCTGTTAAGCCTGTTTCAAGATGGCGAAATGGATAACGTCCGGTCTGAACAAATCAAATCTCATCTCAAGAGCTGTTCAGCCTGCCAGCAGGAGTGGCGCCTGCTGCAGCAGCTGGAACAGGAGATGAAAAATCTGCCGCAGGTAGAACCCAG
>CBFDCH010000457.1:0-3038 GCA_965603235.1 uncultured bacterium
TTTATGTCCTGTAAATGCTAAAAAATCAAAACTGTAGTGATCAGTATATATCGCTTCTTTTCCAATGGATTGGGCGCAGTCCAACAGGATTGGAATCTTGCCTATTTTTTTTTTAATCTCAGCCACCGGTTGGATAACTCCGTTGACATTGCTTTGATGGTTGATAACTACCAGCTCTGTGTTTTTTGAAATTGCTTTTTCCAGTTTGTTTGTGTCAATGCACCCATCTGGGAAAGCAGGAAAATACTTGATGCTTGTTGAATGGTTCTGGCATATACTCTGTAAAGGTCGGCATACAGCGTTATGCTCCATGGGGGAAATGGCAACTTCTTTCCCTCTAAGGTCTAAACCTTTGAGCACCATGTTTAAGGCATGGGTTGCATTGGCAGCGAATACCAGATGAGCTGAATTTCTTATTCCCATGAGGTCGGCAAGGAGTGATCGAGTCTCTTCAACTTTTTTTGAGACCTGGATTGCTCTTGGATAGTAACTCCGGCCATAGGGCCCACCAATCTTATTTAAATAGCGGGAAATTTCCTGGGCAACCTGTTTTGGTTTTGGGAAGGAGGTTGCCCCATTGTCAAAATAAGTGTTGTAAGGGACGGAATCGGACATTTCAGGGGGTGATGATATGAGAGGCATTGGTTAATGAAACGGTAATGTCATGCATATTCGAAATATCCCCGCAGCCAATATTTTCCGTAATATTAAAAAAATCGACACAGGTACCGCAAATTAATATTTGTACTCCTGCATTTCTTAAAGCCTGTAAAGAGTCCAAAACTGGTGAATCTTTAAGGGTAAGGCTTACTCCATTATTGTAGAAAATGATTTTATCCGGTAAAGGAGATACTTCGGCAATTTTGTTGATAAATCCTTGAATTAAAATCTGTCCCAGATCATCATCTCCAAAACCCATTTTATCATTTTTAACCAGAATAACATGATTCCCTTTGGTGGTTTGATTAGTCATTTGTACCCTCCCCAGTCTATTGGAACGTAAACGTAAAAAAGCTTTAAATCCAATGATACCCAAGCAAATTTATTTTTTCAAGTCTATTTCCGAAACCAGGACCAGCGGGTCTATTTGTACAAAAAGGTATGGTTACGAGAATGGGCGCAAAAGGCATTTACCTTTATATAGGGATTATACACTGGTTTTTGTTATTGTCCCATAATCACAACCACTGGGCAATTACTGAAAATTATTTTACAATACTCAAGAATAAATATATAGACATCCGATGTAAATAAATTCTAATGATATCGGCCGTTTTCGTTGAGAATGAAGTAGTTTTGTACAGAAAGGTACGGTTATGAAACCTTCTCAATTTTTGAAACCGCTCCTTTCTGTTCAAATAGACCCGCTGGTCCAAATTGCAAAGCATCGTCCCTGTATGGCCGTTTAATAGAAACCAAGAATTTAGTTTCAATTATTGTGGACCCATAAAGCTCTTTATTCTGGTCCTGAGATTTTGTTATTCCAGTCCACTACAATTAATGCTGGTTTATTTTTAAGGTTGTTTCTGTCTTTACATTAAAAAATCTATAATCAAAATACTCAAAAGTTGTGTGGGTACGGGTATGTTTGCCTAAGAGATGTTCAACGTAAATAAATGTTTCAATGAATTCTGTTTTACTGGGATAACGGAGGCCCTGGTGTAGTATGTTGTATTCATGGATGATTTTGAGATCCAGTTTTGCTTTTTTTCTTAAGGCCAAATTTCTTAAGTATTTGTGGCCTGGTATTGAATCGGGAGTGGTTTGCAGCCGCATGACCGATCCATCTGCTTTGTTTATCCAAACCTTCCCATAATTTCGACCGGGCATTGATCCGGTAATTGGTTTTGTTTCCAGAACCACAGCCTTCTGCCCTTTAATGTTGACCCGGTCAACAATTAAATATGTAAAATTTTGCTGCTGTTCTTTACTTAATAATGATATGGGGCCAAAGCTAGAAAAATTTGAAAAATATCGGGTCCTCAATTTTGCATCTTTTACATTCACTTTTTTTCCATCTGTTTTAATAAGCGTTCTGCTTTCCTTTATTGATTTACTTAACTTCTTGATTTGATAATCATAGTTTAATTGTAATTTTCCTTTCCAGTATGCTTTTTTATAAATTCTTCCTCGCCCCCAGCGCAACCTGGGGAGTGATTGATATTTTTCAATAATTTTTTCCTTACAAAAATAGTGAAAAACGCCACTTTTTAATTTTTCACAATATGCGGCAGCTTTTTTTAGAATTCCTTTCAGTTCTAATTTAGAATCTTCCCTTCCTTCTTCAAAAGAGTAGCTGGAGAAATCTGTCTCATCAAAAATATCTTCAGGTGGAGTAATCATGGATAGTAAATTGGTTCGGCCCCGGGGAAGATCAAGGAAAAAATCCTTCTCTTTTGCCAAAATATCTTTATTAATAAAAATAGAGTTGGTTGTTTTGGGATCAATGATTACCAAGTGGACTCGATTTTTCACATCGGCTATTATCTTATGACGAAATTTATTCTTGGTCCTTTCTGATATTAGATTTATTGCTAGACTTTGTGATTTAAGGCCTTCTTTGAATATAAAGACATCGATAATCCGATTCTGCATCTCCCGGGGAATTTCAATCTCCAGGGATACCTCAGCTTGATCAAGGTTTTTGTTTATTTCAACCAGGCGGTAAACTGCAGGAATTACTTTTTTACCGAACATGGTTCTGGCACCACTTGTAAGTATGGAATGTGCCAAGATTTTTTTTTCAATTTTTTTCATGTTCGAGTAGGGCGTATCCCTGGAGGTAATCTGCGGATTGATAAGAGTAGTTCCCTTTTTTAAACACTTTATTCTCAACTTTTGTTGTTTCCTCTGATCAGGACTAATCTCAAATGATAATTCATAGTAAGCTGAAGAGACCTTTTTAATGTCTTCAATTATTCTTTCAGTGTTGCCTCCTTCAAAGTATTTTCCCCCACTCTCGTGGGCAATGATCTGCAGGCTAAAATCTCCCGAGACTGTTGTGGATCCAATGTCTTTAAAGTCCATGATGCGGGGAT
>CBFDCH010000458.1:0-3037 GCA_965603235.1 uncultured bacterium
TTCAGGAGTCACATATCCGCGCCTGCGGATAAAGGCCAGTGCCTTGGCTGTTTCGGTAAGATATATGGAGGCTCGGGGGGAGGCGCCAAACTGGATGTAGTGTTTCAGTTTTTCCAATCCCGCTTCAGCGGGGAAGCGGGTGGCAAAGACGAGGTTGATAATATAATTTTTTATCTTTTCGTCAATATAAACCATTTTATAGGCGCTATTAATCTTGGCCAGCTCCGCTTTGGAGCACACAGGTTTTACTTCCAGGGATTGATCGGTGGTCATACGCTCCACAATGGCTTTTTCCTCTTCCTTGGTTGGATAGGTGACCTTCACTTTTAGCAAAAACCGGTCAATCTGGGCTTCTGGCAGGGGGTAAGTGCCCTCTTGCTCGATCGGGTTCTGGGTGGCCATCACCATGAATGGACGCTCAATGGCATGGCTGTTTTCGCCAATGGTCACCTGCAGTTCCTGCATGGCCTCCAGCAATGCGCTCTGAACCTTGGCCGGAGCCCTGTTTATCTCGTCTGCCAGCAGCAGGTTGGCAAAAATCGGTCCTTTTCTGGTATGGAAATCTGCGGTTTTGGGATTAAAAACCAGTGTGCCGGTGAGATCGGCGGGTAAAAGATCCGGTGTGAACTGGATACGGGAAAATTTGAGATCCAGCACATTGGACAGAGTTTTGATTGACAGTGTTTTGGCCAAGCCCGGCACTCCCTCAAGGAGGATGTGGCCGGAGGTTATCATGGCAATCATCATCCGTTCCAGCAGAGTACGCTGACCCACAATCACCTTCTCCATTTCTGCGAGAATTTTTTCAATAATCTGGCTCTCTTGTTTGATTTTTTCGTTGATAAAGGCCATATCTTGACTCATTATTCACCTCCGAGATTTTTTCGTCTGAAATCAGAACCTTTTATCTCAACCACAGTGGTCATCTCATACAAACGGCTGCGGATACGGTCGCCGATGCGCTGTTCCAGTGATTCTTTACCGTCCGGCGGATTGTCAATGAAATTGCTGGCGCAGAGGGTAATTTTTTGGTTGTTGTACCGCTTATTAAAAATAAAATAAATATTGTCCTGAACCCAGGGACTGACTCGCGATGCGCCCACTTCATCAAAGAGCAGCAGATCCACCTGGGACATCTTCTGCACTATGTGGTTGATAGAGGAAAAATTACGGGTGCTGTGATCCTCACCGGAGCGCATCTCGCGTACCAGGTCATTCCAGTCAATGTAGTAGATGCTTATATTTTTTGATTTTATTAATTCAAAACCAATGGTGCATAAAATGTGTGTTTTGCCCAGGCCAATACTGCCTTGAAACAACAGCCCCTTTTCCACAGCCGGGTAGTCTTTAAGAAATTTTTGAGCCCTCTTTTTTGCCTTATTTTGAGAGGGATTGGCTGGATCAGGTTGATAACCGCCAATTTCTCCAAAACATGAGCCCAGAAACCGCTGCGGTATATTGGCATTTGTCGCCCGGGTCAGCACCTGGTCCATTTGATGACATAGGCATTTTTCGGCAAATTCCCGGTCATTTTTACGGATGATCTTCCAGCCGGTATCATTACATTCTTTACATGGATTATTGGTCAATTCAACACACCATAGATGCCCTGTTTGAGAAGCCGGTTGTGCAGCTTTTTTAAGGCCTTTAATTCGATGCGCCGGATTCCTTCGGGGCTCATACTCATTTTTTTGGCAATTTCCCTCAATTTCATTGAATCCCGGCCATCAAAGCCAAATCTCATTTTGATCACTTCTGCCTCTATTTCAGTCAATTCTTCGATGTCCTCTTTAATCAGATTGTTTAATGAAGCTTCGATCAAAAGTGTCTGAGGATCTTCAATGGAATTGTCAGGCAGCAGTGTGGAGAGATTGGGGGATTGGTCATTGATGATGCTTTTATCGAGCGACACAATTTCATCCGGCACTGAGAGCATTACTTTTACTTTTTTTATGGGAATACTCAACCTTCTGGCCAGTTCATCCTCGGTCGGACGTCTTTTCAGCTCTTTGCTCAGGGTAAAATAAACTTTTTTAAAATTGAGGTAATCATTGTAAAAGATGTCCGGGAAAGAGATAATGTTTTGATTCTTTGACAGGTAGCGTCGAATCTCACTGCGTACCCACCACAATGCATAGGTGTAAAAGCGGTTGTCTCTGTTGGTGTCAAACCGCTTGAGAGCCTCAATTAATCCCTTGTTTCCTTCATTTACCAGGTCTAAAAAATTATTCTCTTTAAAGTAGTATTTAAGGGCTTCACGCACGACCAGTTTCTGATTGGCAATGATTATCTTTTTAAAAGACTCCTTGTCCCCTTCTTTGGCTTTGATGATTAGTTCCCGCTCCTCATCCGGTTTTAATACCGGAATGTTTTTAATCCGTTGAAAATAGAGGTTCAACGAATCCAGGGATTCTCTACTTCGTCTCTTGGTCATCTTTAAACAGTGCCACTGTTGTGGGAGAAAATTTTACCAGGGAGCGTTTTTTTTGTTCAAACAGGTTCTCCTTGCCGGAGAAGAACTCTTTTTTTAACTCTTCCAGGAATTTGCTAAATTCCTCCTGCATTTTCTCCATTTTTTGCTTCATATTTAAAATAATCTCAATACCTGCCAGGTTTACTCCCATCTCGCGGGTCAGATTGAGGATAAATTCCAGCTTTGTCAGATCTTTATCTGTGTAAATCCTGGTATTTCCCTCTGATCTGGAGGGGATTAACAGTCCCTCTCTTTCATACAAACGCAGGGTTTGAGGATGGATGTTGTATTTACTGGAAACTGCGGAGATCATATAGGTGCGTTCACTCATTTTTCAACATCCTCCCGGGGGTCGTATGGGGCCTTCTCTTCAATCTTTTTGAGCAATTCCCTTACTTCAATATCTTTGACAGGTGGTGGGACAATTTTGATCTCCACAATCATGTCACCACGCTGCTTTGTCTTGGCATGGAGGATACCCTTATTCTTGAGGCGGAATTTCTGGCCCGAGTTGGTGGAAGGGGGTATTTTCAGCAGGCTTTTCCCGTTCAGGGTAGGCACTTC
>CBFDCH010000459.1:0-3037 GCA_965603235.1 uncultured bacterium
TGGCAGATCTTTTACCACTGTTTTGAGTAATTGGATTTGTGTATCCTTTATATATTGAGCATCAGGCGATTTTTCCTCCTTCAGCTCAATTTCCTCCTGGGAAACCTTTTTAAAATATTGGTGTTCGAGCTTAAACCGGCGCAGCTTCTCCAGGCAATGGTTTATAGCTATCCGGGAAATCCAGGTGATAAAATTGTAGCGGTAATTGTATTGGTCCAATGAACGGTAAGCTTTGATAAAAATATCAGACACCGCATCCTCCACATCCTGGGAGGTGGCGAGAAAATGGTGGCAAAGACGGTAGATTCGGGATTGATAGTGTCTGATGATGGGCGAGAAGGCTTCACTCTCTCCCTGCAGGCAGGATTCTATCAAACCGGTGATTTGTGAATGTTCCATTGTCTACCTCTATATATGGCTGAATGACAAAAAAATTGCAAAAAAGGGGACAGGCACCAAATGTTGGGTGCCCTTGAAAAAATGGATTCAATCTGGCATGATTTGGTTTAATATTGGGAGGTGTAAAATGGTTGGCAGACCGACAAAGGTCCTATTACTCCTTGTGGTAGGTTTATCTCTTCTCTGCTCATTATCAGCCCAACAAAAACAGAAAAATTTGGGCATAGATGTGCTCGATTTTCCAAATGTGCTGGAAGTGCGCAATATCCCCAAACAACCGGTGGATCGTTCTGCCTTTTGTTTTTCTGACCAGGGTGCCTGGTTTGGTTTTGCTCTGCCAGCCCATGCAGATAAAGAATTCTTTGGCGCTTTTACCGGGCCATATCTGATTACCCACGGACGCTGGGTAGGGCCCGGTTTGCTGCAGTTGGAAATAATGGATCATAATACCGGTAAAAACATACTCATGTCCTCTACATCCAAACCTGAGCTAACCTTTTTTCCGGGCCGTTTGTCCCAGAGCTATCGGACTTCCGGTCTGCTTATCAAGATGGAGCTGTATTTTGCTGCCAGCGGCTGTGCCATGGTACGCACTACCCACACCAACACCACCAATTCTGATAGGATTGTTCAACACCAGTGGCATGGCAGTGTTTTTAAAGAAATGGCTACTTTGAAAGCCTGGGATAGTGGTGTTGTGGTGAAGTTAAATAAGGGGCAGGCCATGGGGCAGATCATCCTGCCGTCCAGCCGGCCTGCTGCGGTTAAAATCTCCAGGGACCTGGCTTCTTACAAATTGAAATCTATGGATCCTATCATCATTCCCGCTGGAAAATCCATGGAAACCTATATAACCTATATTTATACAGAAGGCGAAGGGAAGAGAAAAGAACTTAATAAAATGGCCCAGTCCATTCTGGCTGACCCCCGACCCATAATTGCCGGCAGCCAAAAACGCTGGCAGGGATATTTAGGGTCTATACTTGATTTGAATACATTGTGGAGCAAAGATAAGGCTTATCGTCGCATTGCGGTGAAAGCACTGCAAACCCTGGTGAACAACTGGCGCAGCCCCTGGGGAGATCTATTTCATGAAGGATTAATACCATCATACTGGCCCGGATATTTCAGTGGTTTCTGGGCCTGGGATTCCTGGAAACATGCGGTGGCCCTGGTCCATTTTAATCCCCGGCTGGCAAAAAATCAGATCCGCGCCATGTTTGACTTCCAAAACGAGGGGGGTATGGTGGCCGATTGCGTCTATATTGACAACAAAGAGAATAATTGGCGGGACAGTAAACCACCCCTGGCAGCCTGGGCAGTATGGCAGGTTTATCTAAAGACCAAAGATAAAAAGTTTGTCGGTGAAATGTATGATAAGGTGTACAGATATCACTGCTGGTGGTACAGAGACCGGGATCATGACCGGAATGGACTCTGTGAATACGGATCCACCGACGGCACCATTGAGGCAGCCAAATGGGAGAGTGGCATGGACAATGCGGTCCGTTTTGATAATGCCCATATGGTAAAAAACCGGCAGGGGGCATGGTCCATGAATCTGGAATCTGTGGATTTAAACTCATACCTGTATGCTGAGAAACAATACCTTGCATTAATGGCCCTGCTGCTTGATAAATCTGAAGCGGTCCTTAAATTCACCGGTGAAGCCGCAACCTTAAGAAAACAAATTCGGTCAACCATGTTCGATGCGGAAACCGGGTTTTTTTATGACATATGGCTGGAGGATAAAAGGTACAACCGGGTGCAGGGTCCTGAAGGCTGGATCCCGTTGTGGGCCGGTGTGGCCAGCAAACAACAGGCGGCCAGGATTTTGAAAGTAATGACTGATCCCCGCGTCTTTGCCACCTATATTCCTTTTCCTACTGTAGCCAGGAACCATCCACAATTCTCAATAAAGTATTGGCGTGGCCCGGTATGGCTGGACCAGGTATATTTTGCCATTCAGGGATTAAAGCGTTATGGTTACCAGCAAGAGGCCCAGCAGTTTACCAGGCAGTTATTTGACCGGTTGGAAGGTTTAAAAAATTCTACCGGAGCCATCCGTGAGAATTACAACCCCCTCAATGGCAAGGGATTGAAGGTCCATCATTTCAGCTGGTCTGCGGCCCACCTGCTGCTGTTGTTCATGGGGATGTAAAACAAGGCTATTGTTTTTCCGGTAATCTGAATCGTGCCATGGGACGGCCCTTTTCTGCTCCGATGCTAAAGGGGCAAATGGTGTAGTTGAAACCGGCTGGCTTGGATGGCAGCAAATACCGTTTCATGGGCCCTGGTCCGCAACTTCCGCCCCCTAATCCACAATGGATCAAATCAATAGTAAGGATGGTTTGTGCCCTCTTTTTTAATTCAAAGGGGTGGTTGGCTTTTTCCAGGTCCCAGGGGGTGTGATGCAGGGCGCTAAAGTTCAGCACAGGATCTCCTTTAATCATAATACCAATACCCTGGCGGTTGGTAATGGTGAACCAGCGGACGTCGCAGCGGTTGGCCATGTCCTGCGGCCTCACATAGGATTCAAACATATCAGTAACCGTGGTACAGTATCGGCCAATGGCGGCTGACCTTTTTCGGTCCACATAGTTTTCGTGGGGGCCTGCACCCAGGTATTCCACATACT
>CBFDCH010000460.1:0-3029 GCA_965603235.1 uncultured bacterium
CCTGGTCGTATCGAAGTCATCAAACAAACACCGGAAATCATCCTGGACAGCAGCCACAATGTAGAAAGTATCCTGGCTTTGAAACAATACCTGGAACAACAAAATAAGAGAGGAATGACCCTGGTCTTTGGAGTATTGCGGGATAAAAATTTTCGCCAAATGATTCAGATGCTGCTCCCCTTTACCGACCGGATCATACTGACTGAACCCATTTCCAATAGAGCTTATCCTGCGGAAAAACTAAAAAAATATTTTGTAAATAAACAAACCATGATAATAAAAAGCTTATCCGACGCTCTGGAAAGTGCTCGCCAGATTAATCGGGAAATTTTAATAACAGGCTCGTTTTATATGGTGGGAGAGATTCGAAATTTAATTTTGGGAGGGATATAAAATGGATTATTCTAAATATCGGAACATCGAAGAAAAATATAAAACACTCAAAACCCAGCAGGAAGGGGGCATTATCACCGCGGACGACATGAAGGTGCAACTCAAAAAACTGATGGTCACCGATGAGGATGGATACTACTGGATGCTGGGAGGTAAAACCGGTACCTGGTACTATTATGATGGCAGCAAGTGGAATGAGGGAGATCCTTTTAAGAACGAAGTAAAGGATGAGAGTGCCACTGCTGATACCATTCAGATTCAACTTAAACCGGAACCTAAACCACAACCTCAGCGAGAAGAAGAAAAACGGGTCGAAAAAATTGACCAAGAGGTGGCCTGCATCAGGTGCCGGGCAAAAATTCCAGCCGGAAAACCAAAATGTCCGTATTGTGATACAATTCAGCAGCAGAAAAAACAACCGGTTAGGGTGCATTCTGTTCCGGAGGAGAAAGAACTCTTAATAAAATCAGTAAATAAAATATCATTTCTGCTGTTCCTCGGAGGTGTGGGACTAATTTCAGGTGTGGTATTTGGTGCGTTTTTCGGTATCTACCCCATCATGGGAAATATATTAAAACTCTTTCCGCTCATGCTGCAGGAAGCGAGAGGCGGCTTTGCCGGTGGTCTGATTTTTGCGGCAGTTGGAGGGATTAGCGGCTTTGCCCTGTTTTCCCTTTTATCCCTTCTCCTGGCCCTTATTTATGATTTTATCGCTTTTATTTTTGGCGGGATTCGTATCCGTGTAAAATGGTAGCTGATATACTTCAGGATATTAATTTTTACAAACTAACCCTGGCTATTTTTATACCGCTGGCTGTTGTCCTATCCCTGTTCAGGTTATTAAAAAAAAAGAAAAATTCCGACTGAAAGCCAATGACCCGTCCCGGGAGGGCTTATTTTTTTCCATAAATTCTATGGAGCTGATAACCGATCCTTATCTCCGGCAGTCCAAGTTCCTGGCAACGCAGGTAAAGTTGGTGTGTCTTTTCATACTTATCAGGGTCATAAAATTGGGGCTGCAAGAAGATAGGGAAATTATTGCCGATTTTGCGAATCATTTTTATCACATTGGTGTTTAAATTTTCATTGACAATTAATTTTACTTCACAAATGCGCTGATACAGATAATCGTGAATAAAATAATTGCGCCCGTCTTTTGGCGATACTGTCCACCAGTCTATAGCCAAATCCTGAAAATGGCAGCCATTGGTTTCAATGGCCAAAGGAAAATTCTCCTCTTTCAAGAGTCGAACCAGGTGCGAAAGATCCTGTTCCATCGGCTCTCCACCGGTAATAACTACCTGAGAAGCAGGCCATTTCAGGCGCCACTGGATCAGCCTTTCTCTGATTTCTGTGATTGCAATTTCGGTTCCCTTGTCCAGGGCAAATTTGGAATCACAATACGGGCAGGCTTCTTGACAGCCGGCCAGGCGAATAAATATTGAAGGAAAACCAACCCTGAGGCCCTCTCCCTGAAAGGACCAGAAGATTTCATTTATCCTTAGAATAGATGGCTCCTGCATCTTCTGATTCCCATATGACAACTTTGGCAACGGTGGGATAATTCTTCGCAATTTCAAAAAAAAGATGCCTGGCTAAATTTTCAGCTGAAGGAGAAAAGTCGAATTTTTCATTCAAAAGGTGATGATCGGGGAGGATTGTTTGCAGGAAGGATTTAATCTCGGTAAAATCTATCGATATTCCCGACTTATCCAGTTGTTCCACCTCAAGATATACTTCCAGCCGAAACGTATGTCCATGCATATTCTCACATTTACCATTGTAATTCTCCAGAAAATGGGCGGCGGAGAAGTTTTGTTTAACTACAATTTGCTGACTCACAGTTTACCTTCCTCTTTTAGCCGTTTCAGTAAAGGTTCTTCCAGCTTTAAATCATGAAACGCCCGGGATCTTATATCACAGGATGGACAGGAGAGGCAGGGGACCTCATGGCCCCGGTAACAGGAAATGGAGTAGGAATAATCAGCACCAAGCTCCTGACCAAGCAAAATGATCTCTTTTTTGCTGAGACCGATTAGAGGCGTGTGGACCTTAAATGTTAAACCCCGCTTGTGAGCAAAAGTACCCTGGTTGATGGCTGCAACCATTTTATCGGTAAATTCAACCGTGGTGTCAGGATAATCGGGCGTGTCAACCAGGTTGAAGCCGGCGACCAGGTCAAAGATATCTCTCGATTCCGAAAAAGCAGCAGCAATTGCCAAGAAAATACCATTGCGAAAAGGCACATACGTATGGGGGATGCCCCTACCATCTTTGGCAGTGGCAAGAGATTCGGGTATCTCATCCTTTCCATCAATCAGAGCCGATTGCAGCAGGTTTTTAAAAGGCAGATAGGTTGTTTGCCGGGCCACTCCCTGTTGATCGGCGATTTTTTCCGCCATAGCCACTTCAATGGCATGAGTCTGGTTATAATGAAAGATCAGGGCATAGAGGCTGCTAAAGTTTTTTTTTGCCCAGTAAAGGGCCGTGGTTGAATCAAGTCCTCCAGAAAGTAAAATTGTCGCCTGTGACATGGATTCATATTTTACCTCTTTTTCCCCAAAAAACCAAGATACCTTAACCTGAGAAAGAACTCATCCCAATTAAAAAAAACCAGCCATATTTATAGGTATGTT
>CBFDCH010000461.1:0-3023 GCA_965603235.1 uncultured bacterium
TATTCCCCAATTCCGATCCACGCTACAAAGGTATTCGCAGTGAGGTTCTTTTACGGGAGACTATGCAGTTGTTGCATGATAATAATTACGAAATCATGAATGTTGACAGTGTGGTTATAGCGGAGAAGCCCTCGATTGGCCCATTTAAAAATCAGATTCGTTCTCACCTGGCCGACATCATGCAAATTCCCGTGGAAAACCTGAATATTAAAGCCAAAACAAAGGAAAAATTGGACGGTGTGGGTAGGGGAGAGGCTATTGAATGTTTTTGCATCTCACTGATCCGCTACCTGGACTAGTATGGCCAAAATTCCGCTGATTACCATAGTCGGTGTTCCGAATACCGGCAAATCTACTCTTTTCAACCGATTGATCGGCAAAAGAAAAGCACTGGTACACTCGCAGCCGGGCATGACCCGTGACATCTACAAGAAACTATTCCAACACGATTTCAAAACCTACTATTTGCAGGATACCGGTGGATTTTTTCTCGACAAGGACATCATCACAGAGGAAATCAACAAACGGATATACAATGCTGTTAATGAATCCGACCTGGTCATTTTTTTATTTGACGGCAAACGGGAATTGCTGGGTTATGAAAAAGACCTGTACTTAAAAGCCAAACGCAGCCAGGCTGCTCTGGTAGCGGTTGTCAATAAAGTTGATAATGTGAATAAATATATAATGCCGGTCTCATATTATGCGTTAAAAGAAGATTTTATCCTCATTTCAGCGGAACATAATCACGGCATAGAAGATCTGCTCATGTGTATTGAGGATATTTTCGCCTCGCACACCACTGACGTTGACAATGAGCCTGAAACAACTATACGTATTGGCATTGTTGGCAAGCCGAATGTGGGTAAATCCTCGCTGATAAACAAAATATTAAACGATGAATATGTAATTGTCAGTCCTTTGCCGGGAACCACCAGAGATTCAGTTGATGTTGAAATACGACGCAAGAACAAATCCTTTATCCTGGTGGACAACGCCGGCATCCGCAAGTTACAAAAGGTTCAAGAGAGCACGGAGAGCGCTGCTGTTATTAGAGCGGAACGGAGTTTAAAAGAGGTGGATGTCCTGATATTTGTGGTGGATATGTCAAAAAAGATCGACCAGAATGACCTTTTTATTGCCCAGAAAATCCAGAGGTCCGCCCGTCCGGTCATTATTGCCGGAAACAAATGGGACCTTGTTGAGGAAAAGGAGCAGGGCGAATCCTTAAGAAAAAAAATTGAAGCAAAGTTCAATTTCCTCTATTATGCCTCATTTGTACCAACATCAGCGCTAACAGGCAAAAATGTGTTCCAATTGATTGATGGGGCGGAACACATCTGGAATAAAATTTCAACACCGATTAAGACCCCTGTTTTAAATCGGGTGCTTGCCCAGATTCTCAGTGAGAAAAAATTGATAACTGAAAAGAACCGGGCGTTTAATCCCAAATATGTTTCCATTGAGTCCTATAAACCTTTATTTTTTCGTTTTCAGAGCAGCACAGCACAACGCTTAAAACCATCTTTTGAGCTGTATTTGAAGCGGCGTCTAATCGAAAGGTTGGACCTGGCTGGAATCCCTGTTTTTTTTAATGTTGTAGCCAAATCAGCCAGGAGAAAAAAGTGATAAAACTGGTTATTTTTGATATGGATGGCACCATATTTGAGAGTTATCTGAACTGGAAAGAGATAAAAAAAGAATTGGGAGTAGAGTCCGGCAGGATATTATCTGAAATCTATCATGACAAAGGCGTAGATGTTGAACGTTTGCAGGTCTTGGAAAAGTATGAAGCGGAAAACAGCAGGAAGACCAAACCCCTGGCAGGAATTGAGCCATTCCTGGCCTTTTTACGGTCAGCCGGCTTAAGGATTGCCCTTATCACCAACAATAACCGCGAAAACACCTCTTATTTGCTGAAAAAGTACCCAATGGACTTTGATTTAATCATTACCCGGGAAATGAAGATGTGGAAACCCGAACCGGATGCGCTGATCCACGCCATGAATCGTTTTGCCTGTCAGCCGGACGAGACCGTTTCCATTGGAGACGGCCACTTCGACATCATCTCATCTAAAAAAGCCCATATCACCAATATATTTATCATTTCAGATAATTCCAGGGCCATTGATCCAGCACTCATTGATGATTCGGTTACATTTTTCAAGGATTATCTGCATTTGCAGGAAATTATAAACGGACGCTTCCATCAACTAAGTATTCGCTGATGTCGACATGTCGACATAATCATCAGTAAATTTGTGCCAACAGCCCTTGACAATCAAATTTAAATTGAATACCATTTGAATCAAGGAGAACGAAATTGATCATAACAATTGCCAATCAGAAAGGTGGGGTTGGAAAAACCACTACATCCATAAACCTTTCCGCTGCCTTCGCCTTTTTGGGTTACAAAGCATTAATTATAGACGCTGACCCTCAGGCAAACTCAACCGTATCATTTGTCGATTCACAGAGCGTCACGCACTCTGTGTTTGATTTTCTTGAAAACGCAGATCTGAAATTTGAGGATATCGTACAGCCCACAAACATCATCAACCTTTCACTGCTGCCTGCTTCCATCTCACTGGCCAAACTGGAATCCAAGCTTATTGGCGAGATTGACAGCCACTTCAGGCTCAAGGATAAAATCGACACCATTAAATACAAATATGATTTCATTGTAATTGACACGCCGCCAACACTGGGCCTGATTACCATTAATGCTCTGGTAGCAGCATCACATCTGTTAATTCCCATCCAATCCTCTTATTTTTCTCTGGAAGGGACCAATGATCTGCTTGAAACCTTTGAAAAAGTAAAGATGAGGAGCAACCCGGATCTCTCTCTGCTCGGGGTTTTGATCACTCTCTATGACAAACGGACAATCATTTCAAAAGACAGTAAGGCGCATATTGACAAATTGTTTGGCAAAAAGGTTTTCAAAACAATCATTTCCCGTAGTGTGCGGCTGGAAGAGAGTCCGGCTTACAAAGAATCGATATTTACCTTTGCTCCCAAGT
>CBFDCH010000462.1:0-3016 GCA_965603235.1 uncultured bacterium
CAGGTGATTTTTCACACCGGTACTTTTGAAAACCAGGCAAAAATACATCTAATTGATAGAAATCAATTGCTGGCGGGCGAGACAGCCCTGGTTCAAATTCATTTGTCCCATCCCTGTGTACTCAGGCATGGAGACAGGTTTGTGATTCGGAGCAGCTCCAGTGATACTACCCTGGGAGGTGGAGAAGTCATTGATGTTGCCCCGCTTCATCATAGAAGAAGGCCTGAAAAACTTATAAAAAACATGGGTCTTATTGCTGATGGTCAATTGCCAAAGCTTATTTCATCTGAGGTAAAAAAATCTCAGGGGGCAGTTTTTACGGAGGATGTGGCATATAAACTGAATATTTCTCCGGCGGAGGTGGAGGATAATTTTGACCAAAAAAAACAAAAAGAGATACTGAAATACGACGCCAGAGGGAAAACCGCTCTCATTTCCAAAGAGAGACTGCAATTGCTTCGCCAGGGGATCAGCCAAACCATTATAGAATTCCAGAAACTCAATCCTTTAATAGACCGGGGCATCAGTTTGAATGAGCTGTTGAGTGGTTTGAAAATTGAACGGGCAAGTGCCGGGGAAGAGGTCATAAAGAATGTCCTGCTGGAACAAACCCAAATCGGAAAACTGGTTGAAAAGGATAAATCCTGGAAAATCTCCGGTGAATATCATTCAACGGATAAAAAAATGGAATCACATCTGAAATTTTTTAATGAGTATTTCAAGGGTTTTGGCATGAAGACACCCCTGATGAGTCAGGTGGCCCTTGAGGCAGAAAAACGCCACCTTTCAAAGCGTGAGTTAAAGCAAATAATGTATCATTTAACCTCTAGTGGCAAGATTTATAAAAGCGGAGAGGATTATATTCATGCCGATGTGGTCAATAGCTGCAGAGAAAAACTGATAAAGAAACTCTCTGATCAGGATCAGGGCATCACGGTCGCAGGATTCCGGGATCTGGTCAATGGTAACCGGAAGATATGTCTGCTCCTGCTGGCCCTGTTCGACTCAGAGAATCTGACCAGAAGAGAAGGCGACCTGAGATTTTTAATCGTAAAGAAGTAATGATCCCTGGGTGACTCACGAATCAGGAGTGACTGACTTAGTCTGGTTATTGGTTCAGCTTTTCTACGAACAATTCCCAGGTTTCAGACTCTTCATTTTCTTTTAGATAATAGTAGGAATCGTTGTAAATGTCGTACATGGGCGTACGCGAATTCATAGCCAGGGGTACATATTTTTGGCCCAGCGGTTTTCCCTTCAGGTCAAAAATTTTCAACAGGCAATTCGCTCCTTTTTCCTGATAGGTTAAAACATATAATTTTTGATTGACAATGGTGACGTGGCGGATTTCAGGGAAATTTTCCGGGAATACAGGTTTTAACCTTGTTTTAAGCTGATTCCACCAGCTCTGGGCGGCCAATTCAGCCAGCGCTTTTTTTTTGTATGCTGCGGTCACTTTTTGGGGGGAGGTGGGCACCATGATCGTGCGTAGCAAATTGCCGGAACTGTCAAAAACCTTAAAAAAGAGCCCTTCGCGTGAATCGGATACAAAAATCTTATCCTCTGCCACATCAAAGGCGATATATTCGCTCACCATGGCAAAAGGGCGTTTGCCCTGACCGGATGTTATCATTATCTGGCCGGGATTGGGGCCCTGGTGCAGGGTTTTCAGGAGTTTAAAATTTTTATCGTAAATACCAAAGGTTTGAATGGCGGATCCATTTTTTTGTGAAAAAGTTGATTTCTGGCCCACATAGAAATTTTTTATCGGCAATGCGCCGGGATGGTGTCCCAATTGATTCTTCTGCTCCCTCAGGAATTTACCGTCGTGGGAAAAAAACATGATCTTTCCCCAGGAGTTTAACACCAGGAAATCGGGGTATACTTTAATCTTGGGCCGGCCTTTAAATTCCCCCGGTCCTTCGCCCTGATTGCCGAAGCTTTTACTAAGTTTACCATTTTTAAGAGAGACTATGTGGATGCGGCTAGCCTCAATAATATAACCCTTGCCCTGGTATACCACTATACTGGCAGGTTTTAGGATGTCTGGCAATTCTCCGATTTTTTCTCCACAAAGGGGGTGATTCCACACTCCCAGACATAAAACAATAACACCCATGGCCAAATATAATTGTCTCTGCATTTTTTTCCTCCAGCTAAATTGTAGGCAGTGAATCCTAAAACCTTATGACGCTGTAAAAATGTGATTGGTTTCTGATGAAAAATTTGTCCTGATACATGTTTCAGGTCTATTCATATTATATAAAAATTTATATTATTTTTATGATAATTTGAGAGTGCCGGGAAGGAGGGTTTTATGAAAAAAATCTTTATAATTCTTCTGTTATTCATTCTGGCAATGATCATTCATGGTGAGAGATTGGCCGTGCTGTCCCAATTGACAAGACCAACGGCCGTATGTGTTGACCAGAACCAGGTGATTATCACCCAGGAGAAAGAAATTTTTGTCTACTCCCTGAATCCCTTTAAGTTAATAACCCGCTTTGGAAAGCAGGGTGAGGGACCGGGGGAATTCAAGTGGAACCCCCATGTTTCCATTCATCAGGGCTCCCTTTTCATAAATGATATGGGCAAGGTGATGGTGTTCGACCGAACGGGAATTTTTAGGAAACAATTCAAACTGCCCTTTATGTATTTTTATATCTATTATCCAATACTCGGGGCAGGAAACAACTTTGTGGCCTTTAAGCTTGAGAATATGAAGGAGAAAAAGACCTTTGAATTCATCGGCAAGGTATTTACCCCGGATTTTAAATTGATAAAAGAATTTTATAATGCTGGCTCACCCCAACTACTTCCCCCTCCACCTCTTGGTTCAAAACGGAAAAAGGTGAATTTGGAGGTGATTTTTGATCTGGTCGATTATGGAGTGACCGCCAGCAGAATTGTGGTGGTAGATTCAAGAAAAGGATTTTATATTGCCCTTTTTGACTTTACGGGTAACAAAAAATTGGAAATTAAAAAGGATTATGAAAAGATCAGGGTGAGCCCGCAA
>CBFDCH010000463.1:0-3014 GCA_965603235.1 uncultured bacterium
ACTCCCGGCAGAAAAATAGCGGTTATCAGCCCCACCGGAAGAATTTTTTTCATCCCTTTCATGATACCCATGAATATTATAGGTTAATGCCCGGGCAAGCACAAGCCGAGTTACGGCTGATTATATTCGTATCAGGTATGAAATTTTTATGGACAAGCTTCGGGCGTCAGGATCAAGCAGGCGGAAGTGTTTTTCTGAATAGTTTTTCAAGGACAGGTAAATTTTGCTCACATTGGCCGGCTCATAGCCGATGAGAAAATCGTACTGGAACCGTTCCAGGTAGGAGTCGTACTGAAATTTTGCGAATGTGAAGATTCGACGGCTGATCTGGTAATTAATACGGGAAGAGACCAGGTTCCCTTTAAAATCAACCGATAAGTCGTCCGATTGTTGTCGGGTAAGTTCATATTCAAATCTCAATTGCAGCTGCGATGATAGTTTCAAATTGGTCCACAATGACAGGGTGGTTATTTTTCCCGGCATGACATCTGTATATTCGTCATTGTAAACAGAAGCTGTGTTGTAATAAACAGCATCACAACCGAACTGAAATAAGCGATTGCCGTTATAGTTGAGGTGAAGGCCAAATCCCGCAAAGGGAAAAAGATCCTTGTCCCATATCAATTCTTCTTCATCATTCAGGATTTTACTTCTTAGTTTTCCCCGCTCATGGGTAAAGTTAATCATAATGCGGCTGCGTGTAGAGGCCTGTACGGCAAAAACCCAATTGGTGGCTACCCGGTAGTTATCGGCCAGAGAATATTCGTTGATGGTAATCAATTTAAAGGTCAGGCTTTCCACCCACTTATTTTCCCAGCGGAAACGATAGTTACTGACGGTCCAGAAGTTGTGATAATCGGAATAGGGGATAAATCCGGCCGGCACATTCACCTCGGGTTCCACCCGGGTATATACAAAACCGTAGATAAAACCCTCGTCCGGTACGTGTAAAAACCTCAGGTGGGCCATTTTGTTCTGGCGGTTGGCTTCATTTTTATTAATCGAAAGGGCAACCATACCCATTAACGTATTGATATCTTTAAATTTGAAGCGGAAGTCCACACCAATGTTGCGATTCCAGGCCTCCTCCTCTTCCAGGGAGGTGTAAATCAGGCCGATATGGTTGAGCGAATTAATGTCTTTCTTCAGTCGCAATACACCATGAAATGTATTCTGGTCCTCCGGTTTATTTCTTGCTGCCAGCAGGCCGATGGATACGCCCTTTTCCTTTCCGGTCAACTTCAGGGCCAGGGTGGGATTGCTGATGCGCCGGGAATAGAAGAGCCGGAAATAGGTGTTAAAATAGCTGCTTCCTTCATAATAAAAGGGCCGGTTTTCCTGCAGTCCATATTCATAAGGTTCCAGCTGGTAGAAAAAGGGGTCTGATTCCACCTCTGAGTAGTCTGGTGAAGTGGTTAGATCCATGGTCAAATTCGAAGTAATGCCGTATTTTAAATCAAGGCCATAGGCAAACTTGCTGTCTTTTTCATCAGGCGATTGGGAGTTGCGATATCCGGCGTAGGGGAACACTTCCAGATTTTTACCGCCGCGAATATCCCGAATACCCTCCAGGTGTCCAAATGTCTCTCCCAGTACACCCATCTTGTCTCTGGCCACTGGGGTCCAATAGCTGGTTTCATTGAGCCGGTAAACTTTGCGGCGGAAATTAATACCCCAGTTTTGAATTTTTTTTACCGGGAAGCGCAGGGATTTGAAAGGGATCTTGATTTCAGCACTCCAGCCAAAATCAGTAATTCGGGCATCGGCATCCCATACGGTTCGTTTACCATCTTTGATCCCCTTGGGATTAACAGCAAAATATTCAAAGGTTTTTTTATCCAGGAATGTATCCAGGTAAACCGCCACCACATCATTGTTGTGAAATTCTCCGAATGAGGTGATATCCGCAGTAATTTTGTGAGGTTCATTGTCGTGGCACCTGAAGGCAAAGTAGAGATTGTTTTTGTCGTAAAAGGCATAAATTTCCGTATCATAAGTGGAGCGGGCGCCATTTTTGGGATGAAACTGGTAAAAATGGTTGGAAGGGATCAGCCGTTGGTAAAAAGTCTCATCCAGTTTGCCGTCCACCTTTACCGGTGAGTCCATATATTGTGCCTTTAAGGTTTTGTCAGCTCTTGCCAGAGCCACAAGCGGTGTAAAAAGAATTAGCAAAACCACTATTAAAATTTTATTCATTGAGCGTCCTTGTATTTTCGTCTGTCATTTCAGATAGAGGATAATGGGCAGCGCATAATCACTCCCCTTAATCTGCTGGTATCCTTTGGTTTCACCCCGATTGTCCTGCCGGTCCACGCCGATGCTGTAGAGCAGTTGTTTCTGCTCATTCCAGATGTAGGGTTTTCCTGAACAGGGATCGATCAGGGTTTGGTAGGATTTAAGTTCATTCAATTGCTGGGCCACCGGTTTACCCGGTTTGAATTGAAGCTGAAGGTGGCAGGCGATGATCAGCATGTCGTACAGGGTTTTTAAGCGGTAAGTTTTATGGATCACTGAGAGGAGTTTCCCCTCACTCTGGTAATCGGTCCATTTACTGAGGAGTAGCTTGCCTCCTGCATTATACAGCCACCACAAGGGGCCTTTGGTAAAATCAGGATAATTGATCTGTTTTTCCTGCCAGCGGAATGGTGGCATCTTTTCCAGATTTATAAAATATTTGAAAAAATGGTTGGCCATATTTTTGGTGGTGTTTTTGTTCATCAACAGGAAAGCGATCAGGCGGGTGGGTTTATCTTCAATCTGGTGATAGGCTCCGGCCACATAATCTTCGGTAAAGGCCAGTAATTCCCCCTTAAGAGTGGTATGGCTGCCAAACTCTTCATACTTGAGCGGTGGGAGTCGTTTAATGATTAACTGGTAAATCTTTTTTGGGCACTCTTTGAGGTTGGTCAGCGAGGCAAGCCCCTGGATGGATATATGCATGACCGCTTTGGCCACCAGATTGGTAATCAGGGCTCGGCTCCCCTTGATTGCCCTCTTGGAAAAATCGAGCTGAT
>CBFDCH010000464.1:0-3008 GCA_965603235.1 uncultured bacterium
ACAAACGGTCATCCGATATCCATATTGAATCCGAGGATCGCACGGTTACCATAAAATTCAGGGTTGACGGGATCCTAACCCAGATTATGGACCCTTTGGACAAGGTTTTTCACTCTCCCTTGATTACCCGTATCAAGGTGATTTCAGAACTGGACATTGCCGAACGCCGCATCCCTCAAGATGGCCGGTTCCGCATGAAATTTAAGGAAAAAACCATTGACTTCCGCGTCTCAATCATGCCCTCAATTTACGGGGAGAATGCGGTCATCCGCATCCTGGACAGGGAGATGATCACCGAAAGTATCGGCGAACTCAAATTGGCTCAACTGGGATTTTCAGAGTACCTGTTGAAACAAATCCGTTACTATATCAATCAGCCCTATGGCATGTTTCTGGTAACCGGGCCCACAGGCAGCGGCAAAACCACCACCCTCTATGCTGCTATAAATGAAATTAAAAATCCGGCCGATAAAATAGTTACCATTGAAGATCCGGTCGAATATCAGATCCAGGGAATCACCCAGATTCCGGTTAATGACAAGAAGGGATTAACCTTTGCCAGGGGCTTGCGTTCCATCCTCCGCCACGACCCTGACAAAATCATGGTGGGTGAGATTCGCGATTCGGATACAGCCCAGATTGCCATTCAATCAGCATTGACCGGCCACCTGGTATTCACCACGGTTCACGCCAACAATGTGTTTGATGTGCTGGGGCGCTTCATCCATATGGGGGTGGACACCTATAGTTTCATCTCCGCCCTGAATTGTATCGTATCCCAGAGGCTGGTTCGTATGCTGTGTGACGAGTGTAAAAAAGGATACATCCCCGGTAAGGAAGACCTGGAAGCCAACCGCATTCACAAGGAGATGTTGAACTCGAAAGTTTATAAGCCGGTGGGTTGCCCGGAATGCAGTGACAGCGGCTATACCGGTAGAACCGCCATTGGCGAAGTTCTGGAGCTGACAGATGAGGTGAAGGAGATGATCCTGGCTAAAAAGCCCACATCTGAAATTAAAAAATATGCCATGACCGAGGGAATGATCCCCATCAGGCGCAATGGCCTGGCCAAAATCAAATCAGGCATTACCTCCATCGAGGAATTAAACAGGGTGACGGTAAAAGAATGGCTTTAAGTGACAGGTTGATTTTTTATAAAAAACCGCTGCAATTGATCTATGCCGGCCAAAATTACCTGACTATATTTAAAAGGAACGGCAAGGATTTTAATGGTGTCAAAACTTTTGACAACACCTCAATCCTCGATCTGAATCAAGACACCTTCCAGGAAGTCAGAAGACATCTGGCAGATCTTGATACGGGCCTGGTGATGAACTCGGCAAATTTTATTTTTAATATCTTCAGTTTCGAAAAAATCCCCTGGAAACAAGGTGTTCTGAAAGAATTGGTGGAGTGGCGGGTAAATAAGGTTTTTCCCGAAAACATTGATAATTATTTCCATAACTTTTTTCATTTAAAGGATAGAAATATTTTATCGGTTTTATTGAAAAAGGATTACAAAGACCAGCTTGAGAACCTGTTCAAGGAGAGTAATATCAATTTAATTTACTTTGGCAACTCCACCCTTGAGATTATTAAAAATTTGCGCCGTATTAAACCCAGACCCGAGATTTTTTTCGAAATTGACGGCAGTCTGTGTACGGTTGTGTTTCAGCGAGATGGTTCTCCCTATTATATTCGTAAATTCTGGAGTGAAGACGAGGCCAATCTGTTGATGGAAGTTTCCAAGACCTTTGATTTTGTCTGCAAAACATACCCGCCTGACCCACAAACGTTTAGCCTGATATCCAACCAGGACAATGATAAACTGATCCGGGACAAATTATTGGCCATGAATCTAAAAGCTATTTCAATCAATCAACCGCAGAGGATGTGTCTACCATGTTGATCTGGCAGGGATTAAATTACAACATTGCCAATGGGCAAAAACTGGATCGCACCCGGATAGGGATGGTTGTTTTGCTACTGGTTGTTTTCAGCTGCCTGTTCATATATCTGGCGCTGGATCGTTTTATGACGAACCGGGAAAAATTCGAACAGGAAATCATCAAGTTGAATGCCTATAAGGAACGGATTGATATTCTTTCAGATCAGGCCAAGGATTATAAGGACCGGATAGACAGACTGAAGAAGCAATGGGGGTCAAGGGTGAAATTTGCCAATTCGCTGGTTTCACAAAAAACATATTCTTATATTAAAATCCTTGATCTTCTGGAAACACTCCTGCCAGCCGGGGTATTTATCGAAGATATTTCATTGAAGAATGGCCAGGACACACCTGTCAATTTTACCCTGAAGGCCGATTCTTATGATATCCTGCTCAGAACTTACGGCAAGATATCACACAAATTTGATCTGACCATAACCAAAGAAATAGAGTCCGGCGGTCTCTTTACCGCCCGGCTGAGGGTGAGTAATAAAAAATGAAGCCAATTGAAAAAAGAATGTTAATCCTGGCAGCAATCACCTTACTCAGCCTGGTCTTTTTAATTTTTTCTTTTGCCTTCAACTCACTTGAAAGTCAGTCCGCCTCGGATTTTAAAGACAAATTAAACAAGTTAAAAAAGAAGAAACGGACCTGAAAGCCAGAGAGCAGACCTCCCAGGAATGGATCAATATTGATAAAAGTTATCAAGATTTTAAAAAGCAATACTTGCTCGAATTTGCTAATTTATCCAAGTTCCGAACCATGCTGATCTCACAGATGAGAAAGAACATGCTGGACCACTCCAATCTGAATGTTCGCTACCAGGCCCCCTCGCAGAACGATATTGGCCGTGTAAAGTATGAGTTTTCATTAAACGGTACCTATGTGAATATTAAACGCTTCATTCATGAACTGGAAGGTTATAAAGAGCTTGTTTTGCTGAAACAAGTAAGCATGAATAAAACCAGGAGAGGTATTCAGGCAAAATTTACCCTGGAGGTCTATTATGCCAAATGAGAGAAGGGGTATAGCAGGTATTTGTCTGGTTGTTTTGATGCTG
>CBFDCH010000465.1:0-2999 GCA_965603235.1 uncultured bacterium
TGTAGTTGATCCGTTTTTTTGTCGACACAATCGTTCATCAGGTAAATGGAGCCGGTAATAAATCCAAAGAGAACAAAGGCAATAAGGCTGTTCTGGAGATATTTGACCTGGAAAAATGAGAGAGAAAACAGGGTTGGCGCAAAGATTAAAACATTTTTTACCCATTGATAAAAGCGAAAGGATCGGATGATCAGAGAAATATTTTTCACAAGAAGATTATCAATTTTTGTTTTAAATGCCAAAAAGATGGTGATAACGACTAAAACAGAGATCCCTGATCTTTGATCTTCCGGTTAAAGTGTTGGTAGGCCTTGACCGTTGCCACCCTGCCACGAGGAGTAATCTTTAAAAATCCCTGTTGCATGAGAAAAGGCTCGTATACATCCTCCAATGTCTCTTTTTCCTCCTGTATGGAGGTGGAAAGTGTTGACAGGCCAACAGGGCCGCCGGAAAATTTATCAATAATCGTTAAAAGTATCTTCCGGTCAATTTCATCAAATCCAGCTTCGTCCAATTCCAGGGATTGGAAGGAGTGCTGGGTTATCTGCAGATCTACCACGCCGCTGCCCTTTACCTGGGCAAAATCTCGAACCCGTTTGAGGAGTTTATTGGCAATGCGAGGAGTCCCCCTGGAGCGGCAGGCAATGGCCTTGGCCGCATCCATATCAATATTGATTCGTAAAATCCTGGCGCTGCGTATTAAAACTTCAATCAAATTATGATCCGTGTAAAAATCAAGGTGGATCATGATGCCAAATCGGTCTCTTAGGGGAGAAGAGAGTAAACCGGCCCGGGTTGTTGCTCCAATCAAGGTAAAGGGACTGATATCAATAGAGATATTTTTAGCGCCTACTCCCTGGCCGATGATCACATCGATCTGAAAATCTTCCATTGCTTTATATAAGATTTCTTCCAGGGAGGTTTTTAATCGGTGGATCTCATCGATGAACAACACATCACCTGCTTCCAAATCGGTTAAAATGGCGGTCAAATCACCCTTTTTATCCAGAATAGGCCCGGATGTTTGCTTGATATTCACTCCCATCTCAGAGGAAATAATATGGGCCAGGGTGGTTTTGCCCAGGCCGGGAGGCCCGCACAGCAACACATGATCCAAGGTTTCCTTCCTCTGCTTGGCGCCCTTGACATAGGTTTTTAGGTTATCAACCTTTTTTAATTGTCCGATAAATTCCTTAAAGGTAACGGGGCGAAGGTTGCTTTCAAATCCTTTTTCATCAGGACTTAAGAGACTTTCACCCGTGGTTTTATCGCTCATAGTCTACTTATTTTTTTCAACAGAGATTTAAACAAGTCTTCAAATGTTTTTTGATCAGGATTATCCCTCAATGTTCTATTCACCAATTCATTCACCTGTCTTTGCGAATAACCCAGATTTACCAGGCCGGATACCAGATCTTCCCTTAATTGAACCGTTTCATCTTTTTGGTCTTCACTAAATTCCAATTTCCCAGTCAGTTCCAATATCACCCGCTGGGCTGTTTTTTTACCCACTCCGGGAATACTGCTTATTTTACGGATATCACCGTTATCAATTGCAGATATCAGCTCCGTTATGGAAAATGCGGATATAAATGAGAGGGCTGTTTTCCCGCCTATACCCGATATTGAAATGAGTTTTTCAAAGAGCGCCTTTTCCCTTTGGTTGGTAAATCCATAGAGGAAAATATCTTCATCCTTGATTTTCATCACCGTATATAGAAAAGGCTCTGCCATCTCTTTTATCTGTGTATAATTCGAAACCGGGAAAAGGATCTTAAATACCATCCCGCTCTCTACAGAGAGGTGCAGCTCACCTGGGATGATCTCCAGGATTTTACCCTTCAGTCCTGAAATCATTTGCCCCCCAAAAGATGGCATATCGCTGCGGCCAACGCATCGCTCTCATCATGGCCCAGTTCTTTATTCTTCAGATTCAATAAAATCCGCACCATTTTATTAACCTGCTCCTTACTGGCATTGCCATTGCCGGAGATGGCAAGTTTTATTTGCCTCGGCGAATAAAAACCCACCGGTATACTTCTCTGGATCAAGGATGCCAGTAAAACACCGCGTATTTGTGACAACAGGTTCATGGCCTTAACGTTTTTCCCCAGAAAACCCTCTTCAATAGCAGCTCCGGTAATCGGATAGTTTTTGTATAAATCCTGCAATCGCTGCCATAACTTATCCATTTTTTTATAAAAAGTAGCCTCTTTCAGGGATATCTCTTCGGAGTGAACAAAAGTTATCTTGCCCCTCTCCTGTTTTAAGATGCCAATTCCCAACACAATGGAACCAGGATCAAATCCAATAACTACCATTAATTGTTGTGATACTTATCAATTTCCTCATCGGAAATATCAAAATTGGCCCAGACATTCTGTATATCATCCAACTCTTCAATTTTTTCCATCAGCTTTAACATCTGCTCTGCCTGCTTGCCTTCTAATTTTACGTAAGTGGAGGGGATCATGGATATTTCAGCTGAGATCATGGGGATATCCCTGGATTTAATGGCTGACACCACTGGTTCAAAATCCTCGACCAGGGTGATGATCTCATAATTGAATTCTTCTACTTTCATGTCTTCTGCGCCATTCTCAAGGGCCAATTCCATAAGGTCGTCTTCCTCAACTACGTCTCTGGCAATGATGACCAATCCCTTTTTTGAGAACATCCAGCTAACACATCCCTGTTCTCCCAGGTTTCCGTTATACTTGGTAAAAACGTGGCGGATATCCGCTACAGTACGATTTTTGTTATCTGTTACCGTTTCAACCAGCAGGGCAATTCCACCCGGGCCATACCCTTCATAAATCATTTCTTCGTAGTTGACCCCTTCAAGTTCTCCGGTTCCCCGCAATATGGCTTTTTTTATGTTATCACTGGGCATATTTACCGATTTTGCCCCATCAATCGCTTGGCGTAAACGAGGATTAGCGTCAGCATCCCCGCCACCCATCTTGGCAGCTAAGGTGATCTCCCTGATATAACGGGTG
>CBFDCH010000466.1:0-2998 GCA_965603235.1 uncultured bacterium
AACCGCAGACATTGCTATCAAGGCCGCATTGACCGGCCACCTGGTGTTGTCCACACTTCATACCAACGATGCCCCCTCAACCATTGCCCGTTTGATCAATATGGGGATTGAGCCCTTTCTGGTTTCCAGTGCGGTCAGATTGATTGCTGCCCAGCGACTGATCAGGCGGCTGTGCGTACAGTGTAAAAAACATGCCAAGGTACCGGCTCAAACCCTGATTGATATCGGATTTGCACCTGAAGAGGCCAAATCGGTAAAGGTTTTTGAACCAAATGGCTGTGATAAATGTAATAATACTGGCTATAAAGGAAGACTCGGTTTGTTTGAAGTGATGGAAATCGATGAGGAAATCCGGGAACAAATCCTGGTGGGTGTATCAACTTCAGAGTTGAGACTTAAAGCTCGGGAAAAGGGGATGCTTACACTTCGTATGAGCGGTGTTGAGAAGATCAAAAATGGTCTTACCTCCATTGAAGAAGTGGTAAGGGAATCAAGCAAGATGTGAGGAGATAAATATGGCGCTACCACTTCCCCAGTTGTTAAAGATCATGGTAGACGAAGGAGGTACAGATTTACATATAACCACCAATTCCCCTCCGGTAATTCGTGTCCATGGCATATTAAAAAGGATCGACCATCCCGCTCTCACACCGGGAGAAACAAAACAAATTATCTACAGTATTTTAAACGACAATCAGAAATATAAATTTGAAGAACAATGGGAATTGGATTTTTCTTTTGGTATAAAAGGTATTGCCCGGTTCCGCGCCAACGTATTCATGCAGAGGGGTGCTGTTGCCGGTGCTTTCAGAAGAATTCCCTATGAAATATGGAGCTTCGAGAAACTGGGACTTCCTTCTATCTGTACCTCACTGGCCGAAAAGCCCAGAGGATTGGTCCTGCTGACCGGTCCCACCGGCTCTGGTAAGACCACAACCTTGGCCGCCATGATTGATAAAATAAACAAAGAACAGCCTGTTCATATAATAACTATTGAAGATCCGATTGAATACCTTCATTCCCATCGTAAGGCCATAATCAACCAGCGGGAGCTGCATGCGGATACCAAAGGATTTCCTGAAGCCCTGCGAGCAGCACTCCGTGAAGATCCTGATGTCGTACTCATCGGTGAGATGAGGGACCTGGAAACGATCCAATCGGCTATCACCATTGCTGAAACCGGTCATTTGACATTTGGAACCCTGCATACCAACTCAGCATCGCAAACCATTAACAGGATCATTGATGTTTTTCCTCCTCATCAGCAAGATCAGATCAGGACACAATTATCGATGAATTTGATGGGAATTGTCACTCAGGCCCTTCTCCCCAAGGCAGACGGCAGGGGCAGATGTCTGGCGGTGGAGGTGTTGATACCAAACGCCGCGATCAGGCATTTAATACGGGATAATAAGATCCATCAGATCTATTCATCCATGCAAACCGGTCAGGAAAAGTACGGCATGATTACCTTCAATCAATCTCTGGCCAACTTATATTTTAAAAAAGAAATCAGCCTGGAGTTGTCCATGAGTATCTCTCATAATGTTGAGGAATTGAGTGAATTGATCAAGCGGGGACCATCTGCGCTCTCCAGTCAACTTAAATCTCAATATGGTGGGAAGACCGGTACGCCGCAAGGGACGTTTCGTAAGAATTAAAGGGGGTATTAAATGGCGATTTTTAAGTACAAAGGGAAGAATCAGGCAGGAAATCTCATTGAAGGAGAACGCAGCGGCAGAAATCAGCAAGAGATAATTGAAGTACTTGAAAAGGAACAGATTCAGGTTCTGAGCATTGAGAAGAAAAAAATGTCACTTCCTTTTGTGGGAGGAGGGGGAGGAGTCCGCGTAAGAAAAGTCAAACTTCGGGAATTATCAATATTTAACAGACAATTATCCGTTATGTTTAACGCCGGACTTCCCATTACACAAGGTTTGGGGATACTTGTGTCCCAACAAAAAAATAAATATTTTCAAAGTGTTGTCGCCAAGGTAAGAAGCGATGTAGAATCAGGCTCAAATCTTTCCAATGCCTTAAAAAAACACCCCAAAGTATTTAATGATCTGTATTGTAGTATGATTCAGGCCGGTGAAGCTTCCGGTAACCTCGATACCATTTTGATGAGGTTATCCGAATATGTTGAAAACATGACCAAACTGGTCGGTAAGGTTAAATCGGCGCTGGCTTATCCCATTGCTGTTTTGATCATTGCTATACTTTTAACTGCGGTCATTCTAATTAAAGTTGTTCCGGTGTTTGCCAGTATGTTTGAGGATCTGGGAGCCACTCTCCCTCTGGCAACCAAGATTGTTGTGGATGTATCAGATTTTCTAACCCGGAATATTTTATGGCTTATTTTAGGTATGTTCGGACTGGCATTTGCGTTTCGTTCCTATAATAATACGTTTAAAGGCCGGCGTGTGATTGACCGGATCAAGCTAAGAGTCCCTGTCTTCGGCAGCCTGCTGCTGAAACTGGGTGTCGCCCGTGTGACCCGTACCCTGGAAACACTGTTAAATTCAGGTGTTGAAATTATTGAGAGTATGACCATCACTGCTAAAACAGCCGGTAATTCCATAATTGAAGATACAGTTTTAAGGAGCCGTTCGTCGGTCCAGGAAGGTAAACCTCTCGGGGAATCATGGGAGGAGTCCAAGCTTTTTCCCTTCATGGTTACCCAAATGGTTACAGTTGGAGAACAAACTGGTGCCCTCTCCAGTATGCTGGGGAAAGTTGCTGACTTTTATGATGATGAGGTAGACCAGACAGTCTCCGCACTGATCTCATTAATGGAACCGATATTGATCTTATTTCTGGGTGGCCTGGTTGGTAGTATTATTATTGCCATGTATCTGCCTCTATTTACAATTATTTCTCAGGTGGGATAAACGAAGAGAGAGATCGAATAAAATTATAAAATAGATCAAAGTTGGATTTTCAAGAGAAAGGCAGCCAAAAACGTAAAATTATCTTTCTGAACTCAATACGTCTCTCG
>CBFDCH010000467.1:0-2997 GCA_965603235.1 uncultured bacterium
ATCATGATAGTTTGGTGAATAGGATTATTGAATTTTTACAAGGATTTGAAACGTACTGCTTATGTCCTGAAGAAAGTTGAAACCGGGATACCCAAAGGGATACAGAATGCTTTTAATCAAGCTGTTAAGGTACGGAATATTATTCGAAACAATATCAAACCTGGCAGGACCGCTGCAAAAACCTTGGGCATTTTAAATCAAAAGATCGCTCAAAATGGATTTTCTATTATGAAATTGTTTAATCAGCCATCCACTGGCCCGAAGACGGATGTCATTGTCGGCTGTCATTCTGTGGGTAATTGGGGACACGGTATCGGCCCGTCCATCGCAACCTTCAATCCTGTTAGAGTGAATTTTATGATTCAACCAACCAATATGTTCGTGATCGAGTTTTTTGCTTATACACCGGTACCGGAATGGGGAGGTAAAAAACTGCGTATTCCCCTGGAAGATGACGCCATTGTTATGGAAAATGGCATCAATTGGCTTTACCCCATTCAAGACCGGGTTCTGCTTGTCCGTTAAATGGGCTGAGATTAGAAATGATTTGGGATTTTAGAATTTACGATATCATACAGTATAGATTTAATCAATTTCAGCTGAAATTTGACAGACAGGTCACTTTCACTTTATCTGGCTGAAACAGCATTAGATGAGAGTGATGCTGGCGAGGTATATGTCATTTTCAAATTGAATTATAACCCGAATCCCGGTTTGCGAATTTATTTTTTTTTGTTTGAATGAATGACGGGTAAAATCAAGGATTAAACGTTTACCCTTCATCTTGATGCTTCTTACCTGTTGACCATTTAACCAAACTTTAACTGTACCGGAGCAAGGTTCTTTTAATTTAACATTAAGTCGTAATTTCTTTAAATGATACCATGAGAATGTACGAATAATTTGCCTTTGGGGAAAATTTTCTTGCAACCGTACTACCATACCATGTGAGTCCAGGTGCAGAATTTCTGAATAAGCCTGTAACTGTTTAAAACGCTGGTGAATAATATCTTTTGATTCTGGAGTACGGCGGATGCTCTGGTATTCTTTTAAAAGATCCCAGTGAAACACAAGGTAGCTGACAGAATAGTCCTGAATACATTTTCGCAGAGCCTCTGGTGATGGAAAACCTATTTGGTATTGGCCCAGATTTCTTGAAAGAGTTCTGGTGTACTCTTTGGGGAAAATGGAAACCTTTCCATTTAAAAGAGGATTTTGATGAAATTGCCAGTTCAGCATGTACCGGGCATTCTTTAGCCGGCGACGGAAATAGAAGGGAATCTCCAGAACCACCTTGTTGCTTTTAAAAGGCAGGTGTTTGTACAGTTCTATCTTTCCCATTATAGGTTTCATGACTGTCTTAGTACCCTTTTTATACAAGTACCTGGCAGGATTTTTAATTGTTTCTCCGCCAATAAGTATTAGCAGGAGTATAAAGACCAGGGCTCTTTTTTTTTTGGTCCACTGTCTCAGATCGGGAAAAAATCTGTTGGAACCTAGGCAAGCTAAAACAATCAACAATGGTAGCAACCATATACTGGCTCTTTTTATTACTGTGAGCCCACCAACTGGAAGGAGGGTGTAAACCAAGCGGTAAGGAGCCAGGGATTTTAAAAATGCTGGATTGCTGAACTGGAATAAGAAACAGCCCATTCCTACCAGTAGTATAAGAGCCCATTTTATTAACTGGCTCAGGTCTTTCCACCTTTGAAACAAAAAATAAATTAGTAATCCAATTAATATCAGAAATATGTAATTGGCCTCAGTACGGTGATGGTATGTTAGGACACATAGAATTGGCAGTATCAAAAACGGAATTATTTGGGCCAGCCAATGAACCCGTGGTTGTTTCCCAATAAAAAACAGCAGGATCGCTGCGGAGAATAAAAAGCCAGGAAACAGAAATTGGTCAATCTCCTCTGGATCCCCCCAAAATAGGGAAAGTAGTGGTGAGGAGGCAAACAACTCCTCCACCTGGGTGAGTTTACCATCAAAATGATTAGCAGTTCTGGTGTTGTTCGCCAGATATGGATAATACATTAGAAGTATAAGCACTCCCCCAATCGCCAATAATATCAATAGCAGCCGCAGATGTTTTAGGGTAATTATTTTTAGTAAAATTAAAGCGGTCAGTCCCAGAGGGAGGAGTAATATCCATAGCAACACACCGTAATAAACAGAAGCAAAAAATTGTAAAAGAGCTGCCAAAACGGTCAAGAACGCATACTTCTTATTTTTGGTTTTAATATATCGAATAAGAAAAAGCAAAACAAAGGGCAGGTAAAAACGGCTTAGGAAATTCAGCCAAACAAAGTGAAGATGATTGAGGGGATAAAAAATATATAAGCAAGACATTAAAAGAGGGAAAAAACCGTCAGGCATAAACTCGCGTGCTAGTAAATAACACCCCCAGGCTCCTAACAATAAGGACAGAATGATATATAAATTGATACTTTGCACCATAGTGAAGCCCAATTGGTGGAACATCCAGAACACAATAGATACTCCGAATAAAGGATGGGTTTGGGTTAGGGTATAGGACATGGGATAAAAAACGGGCAGGTGATACCAAAAACTGGGGCTGGTGTGAAGGGTATGAGAAACAATGGCCATGATATTGTGAAGATCCCCCATATCTCCGCGAATTACATGGTTGGAGAAACTTACATATAAGCCTGGATAACACACCAGGATGAGGGTCAGAAAGAAAAGGCTGATTATGATGGCCGGTAAATATTTATTGGTTTTTAGCGAGTTTTTCAAGGAAAAAAGACGTGATTTGTTTTTTTCCATCCTGGATATATTTTTCCTTTTGGACGAGTTTTCCCTTTATCAAATAATTAAATGATCGAAGAAAAGTAACCACTGAATTAGTGTTCTCCTCTTAATTTTATAGAATCATAATTTTTTATTCAAATCAATTTCAAAAACTGTAAAGGAAAAAATCTTTCATTCAAAACCGAAGGTGAATGGTTTGTCATAATTTCTGCCCACAGC
>CBFDCH010000468.1:0-2993 GCA_965603235.1 uncultured bacterium
GCATCCAGATACATCTCTTCCAGCCGTTTTAACCGTTTGGCCATGGTGGTAAATGCCTGGGCAAGGTCTCCCAATTCATCCTGATTTTTTATTTCAAGAACATGGTTAAAATTGCCGCTGGCAATCTCCGTGGTAGCCAGGGAGAGTCGTTTAATGGCCCTTGAAATATTTCGGGTCCTAAAGATGGCCGCGCCAATACCCACGATAAAGCTGAGTAAACAGAGTATGACTGTGCTGCGAAAGGCTCTGATACCGATCTGGGAGGTCTTCAGCATTTTTTTATTCTGGCTCAGTTCTGCCTTGCCGGAAATTTTATCAATGCTCGAAATCAATTCAACTTGGATTGGTATAATAAGATTCTCATAATTAAAGTTATCCGTGGTTTTTTTCTGCAACTGGTCGAACCATTTGGTAAACAAGGTGTAATATTCGTCGTGCAATTGTCTGATTGTTTTGATAATTTGGGCTGAGATTTCGTGTTCCCCTTCAATTTGCGCCAATTGTTGTTGAAAGGATTTGGCCTCTTCCTTGAAGAGTTCCAACATGCTGTTACTATTCAGAATGGCGTAACGTCGTCCGTGTCTTTCCTGGTTATAGACACTATCAATGAGGCGGTCAGCAGATTTAAGCAGGGGAATATCGTCCTGAATGATACTGTTATTGATGGTGTTTATCTGCTCGAGGTTAAGGAGGGCAACTCCGGCAATCATTACCGTTAGGATAGCCAATGGCAGGTAACATAGTAATAGTTTAAAGGCAATGCTTAAACGAAATAACCGGTTTCCTGTCTTCTCTTTTTTTACTTTTCGTTCCATCTCGTTTTCAGAGTTTTATGATATTTTCCAAGTCAATTTTTACTGCTATTATGATACATGTTTTTTTGTTTTATTTCAAGGCTTGAAATGCATGTTTTGCTTTGAATCTGAGAACCAGCATGTCTGCAGGCGCAGGTAAGGGCACCTTAAACGGATGGGCGATTTGAGAACCTACCACCCAGATTATTTGACCGTTGCCATTGACTACCAGCGGACGTAACTTACGCAATTGTGCGGGCATACCGCTGGCCCGGATCATTTCAAATACCTTTTGTCTGATGGTTGAATTGATTTTCACATAATTATCAGTGGCCCGGGAGCATCTTATTTGTATCGGAAACTTCACCAAATTGAGTGGCAGAGAAATTTGGAAATTATCGGCCGGTTTGGAAAATGAGTGAGATTCCCGGAATCGGAGCTGACCATTGATTTCATTGATGCGGATGGTGCAGTTTTTTTTGGAAACAGAATAGGTATAGTCAGGAATGGAAAAAGTTTCTGGAAATATATACCCCTTATGGAACTTCAGTTTTAGCCCGGGTATGGCCAGACCCTTAGTTTCTCTCATTCGGGATAAGATGTTGTGTATGTGGTCAAAGTCGATATTTAACAAATTTCCTTTGAGTAGCCTGATATATTCGCGGATGATTATTCTCTGCAATGCCAGGTGTAATGGTTGGAGACTCGATATTGGCAATACTTTTCCCAGGATCAGGCTTTCGGACAATTTATTTACGCCAAGAGAACTGAGAAATTCATAGTCGTGCTGAATGATGGAGACCGTTTTATAAATATGTGAGTCAAGGTTGTTTTCGATCTTTTTTATTTGCGGGATTAAACCTTGCCTGATTCGGTTTCTTAAAAAATCAGGGTGATCGTTGCTATAATCTTTATAAAAGGGAATTTGATTCCGGGATAGGAATGAAAATATTTCCTCCTGGGAAAATAAAAGTAAGGGGCGAATGATGTGGCTCCCCTTCTGACTGTGGATGGCGCTTAATCCTTGAAGTCCACTACCGCGAAGAAGTTTAATGAAAAAGGTTTCAGAAAGATCGGATCGGGTATGGGCTGTTGCCACTTTGGCATTGACAAAAGAGAGGCTCACCTCATTCAGAAACCGGTAACGGGAGATCGAGGCGGCATTTTCCAAATTTAATTTCTCACGAGTTTTCAGCTTCATAATGTCCTGGCTGGCAACGGTAAGTTCCAGTTGGTGCTGCTGGCAAAATTTTCTAACCCATTGTTCTTCCTGCTGTGCATCGTGCCGGATCTGGTGGTTGAAGTATGCGGCACTCAGGCTGATCGGCAGGTCATGCTGAAGTTCTTTTAGTAATAGAGTGAGGGTAACTGAGTCTTTTCCACCGGAAAGGGCAATGATTATATGTTCTCCACGATTGATCAATTGGGTTGATTGGATGTGTTTTAGAAATTGTGGGTACAGAACTTTCATGTAAGTAAGTAGCGGCGGAGGGATTTGAACCCCCGACATAGCGGATATGAGCCGCTTGCTCTACCACTGAGCTACGCCGCCGTTAACAGTAAGCAATTATACTAAATTTAAAGCCATTTATCAATGCCGAATTTTGTAAAGCCTTAGCCGGGATTTCCATCTCACTCATGAATTTATCTTTTCACTTCGCAGTAATGTTGTCCCTGGGGGATCACAAAATGGTTTGATTTAAAAACCCTTAACTCGCTCGCGTTTCCAAGGAACGACGCGCTCGCTCAAACAGCCGGATTTTTTCCCCCAACGGGGAACAATCACCATTTTGTTCACCATTATAAGCTACGCTCAAATGATAAATTCATTCGTCTAACCACATTAAGACTTTGTCAGGCAGTAGCCGGAGTTTCCATATTAACGGTTAAAAAAAAAAGGCACGCCGAAGCGTGCCTTTTGATATTGAATGATTGATTTTTATTTGTCCAGTTTTTTCCTGGCTTCTTCTTTTAATTGTTTGAACTCTTTATCAATTTCTTTCGATCGTTTTTCAAAAGCTTCGATCTCAGCATTGCCTTTGGCGCTGACCCCTGATTTTAATGCCTGAATTTTTTGTTCCAGCTGTTTTTCTTTTTTCGTTTCATAGGGTGGGGGTTCCATGTCAGGATAATCCTTGCGCATTTTTCTGCGATGGTTTCTCAGCTGTCTTTCAGCGTCGCGAGTCTCCTGCACACGTT
>CBFDCH010000469.1:0-2991 GCA_965603235.1 uncultured bacterium
ATAAGACCAGCCCTTTGCGCAGCAGGACACCGGAAGTTGAATGGGAAAGTTTGCCTTTGAGCACGGTAACCGGTTTAAACGAGGATAGGGCCACCACCGGGTAGAAGCCGGAAACAATAACACCGGCAACCAATATGAGTAATAGGAACGGCCAGAGCCAGGCCTGGGACCAGAAGGAATAATCAGGGGGTGTTCCGGTGAGCTGGTTGAAGCCGGGCAGTACAATCTGGGTGATCAGCAGGGCCAGCACCAGGGCCACCAGGTTCACCAGGAAAGTTTCCTGAAAGAATTGACCGATAAGCTGCCGGCGCGACGCTCCCACCACCTTGCGTAAACCCACCTCCTTGGCCCGGTTTAGGGAGTGGGCGGTTGACAGATTAATGTAATTGACCCAGGCAATGATAATGATCAGGAGAACGATCAGGGAGAGAAAATTGATGGTTTGCTGGTTGCCGTTTACCTCATACTCCTGCATGAAGTTGGAGGTGAGATGGATTTTTCGCAACGGCTGCATCCTGAGGTGGATGGACATCTTGTATTGTTTGAGCCAGGGGCATTCCGCTTTGATCATCGGCTCCAGCTTTTTCTCAAAAGCTTTCGGGTCAGCTCCCTTCTTAAAGATCAGGTAGGTAAAGGCGCCGGTATGCCCCCAATCTTTCTGGTAATCCTGCCCGTACAGCTTAACAATATTTTTATAGGAGAGTAAAAAGTCAAATTTCAAGTGGGAATTGGCCGGTATATCGGCAAAAATCCCCACTACCTCGTAATCCACTTTTTTGTCGAGGCTAAATGTTTTGCCGATGGGATCCTGGTCTCCATAATATTTTAATGCCATACTCTGGGAAATAAAGGCTTTGTTGGGTTCGTTGATGCCGGTCAGGGGATTCCCGCTGATGAATTTGAATTTAAGGATCTGGAAAAATTCCGGCTCGGGGAAATAGATGCGCTGCTCAAAGAATTTGTTGTTTTGATAACTGACGCTGGCCTGGTAGCGGATGATGCGGGCGATTTTCTCAACCTCCGCGTAATTGTCGCGAATGCGCGGAGCTGCCGGGGGTGTGCAGGAGGCAAAGGCCTGGGTGGTGCCCTTGTCACTGGTGCGTTCATAGCGGAGTCGATAGATTTGGTCGCTCTGATCATGAAAGGTGTCGTAACTTTTTTCATAATTGATATAGTGGAGGATAAGCAGGCAGGCTGCCATGCCCACTGCCAGGCCCAGTATGTTGATCAGGGCGAATACCCTCGCTTTAAACAGGTTGCGGAATGCGCTGGTTAGGTAATGTTTAATCATCTTCCATTATATTGAATCATTTAGACCTTTGCAAATAATTGGTACTGTCCTCTGCCCCCCAGGGGGGCGTTATAAATTTGTCGTCTGTCCCCTTTTATTTTACTGAGCCTACCTTAATAAACAATAAACTCGTTTGCTCCCACGGACATCCCCATCGCTAACGCCGAAAATTGTGCGCAATTTCCGCCTCCGGTCCTCATTCGCTCAGACTTTCTTCGCTCATTCCGGGGCACGCGAGTTGGGGATAGTCCGTTCGCGCAAAGACGTTACCTACTCGGAAAATGGGAAAAGATAAGATATCAAAAGTTAGTGTTCCGAAGGACAACATTACTGCGCAGTAATGTTGTTCTACGGAGCAATTTCTATTGACAAGATTCCTCCAATACTTTTAGAGATGAGATTGGTGTCTCGGCTAGCGACTTTTTTAGAGGCCGCGCAGCCATTCGGGGCGCAGGCTGTGGAGATTTTTTTGGGTCAGGAATTGTTTGATCTGATTCAGCAGCATCTCCTTGTCCCGGGAGAGGACCCCTTTGAGGGCCAGGTAATTGGAAGCATGGTCACTGCGGAAAATGGTGCGTTCCAGGCGCGTGTGGGAGATGAACCACTCCATCTCCTGGAGTACTTCTTCGGTTTCCAACGGTTGATATTCCCAGTCGATCCGCTGTTGAAAGTGGCTCAGGCCATGGGGGAACATCAACACCAGGGTGGATAAAAATTCAGGCTGAACTTCATTTACCAGCCGGGCAGAGTTAATGGCATGCTGATGACTGAGGCTTTTACCCCCAAGCCCGGTTAGAACCATGACTGACAGTTTTATGCCCGCTTGCCTGGCCTTGCGCAGCGCTGTCACCGTGCTCTCATAGGTTTCGCCCTTATCGATCTTTTTTAACAGCTCATCATCCCCCGTTTCAACACCTACGTATAGGAGTTTCAGCCCCCTTTGCTGCAGGGTGGCCAACTCCTGGGGAGTTTTGGATATAATATCCCTGGGCAGGGCATAGGCCGAGATGCGCTGCAGGGGTGGGAAACTGGTGTGAATGTGATCCAGAATCCGGCCCAGCCGCTCTGTGCTCAGCACCATGGCATTACCATCTGCCAGAAAAATTTTGCGAACATCAGGAATGGTGGTTGCTGCCTGGGTGATTTCCGTAAATACCTCCTGTTCGGGCCTGGCGTGGAACTTTTTGCTTGTGTACATTTCGCAGAAGGCGCAGCGGTTCCAGGAACAGCCCAGGGTTACCTGCAGGATGAGCGAGTTTCCCTCGCTGGGAGGGCGGAACATTGGCATGTCATATTCAAAGGGAAAAAAAACCATAATTCATTATACCCTAAAATTGGATTATGGTAAAGGAAAAGAGGAGTCTATGAAATGGCAGAACCTCTTGCATTTCAGGCTGGAATGCTATAAACTGGGACCTGTTGAATAGAGGTATGATCCAGTGAATGGCAAGGCAATAGGTGTGTTTGATTCCGGTATTGGCGGATTAACCGTGTACCGCGCGTTAAAAGAGAAGATGCCCGGCGAAAAGGTGGTATACCTGGGCGATACGGCCCGCCTCCCTTATGGCACAAAATCCAAGCAGGCAATTATAAAATTCTCCATTGAAAACGCCTGGTTTTTAATGGAAAAACAGATCAAAATAATAGTGGTGGCCTGCAACTCCTCCTCCTCATACGCCGTACCCCACCTCCAGCAAATC
>CBFDCH010000470.1:0-2986 GCA_965603235.1 uncultured bacterium
CCCGCCGGTACCTGGTACATTGATGATATATTCGCACCGTCCCAGCCGGCCTATGGAGATGGCTCTTGGACCAAAAGAGGAGTTCGGACCATCGTCGATTTCAGGCACCAAAATGGCTGTAACATCATCCATGAATGAGCTGGCTGCCAGTACGTTTGCGCCGAGAGAGTAATACTCTTCGTCAACGCCAAAAGCCAATTTGAGTTTAAAGCCTATGGGTGTGAAGTCTCTAAAAGCAGATATCAATACTGCCAGGCCTGCTTTCATGTCACAGGCTCCCAGTCCTACCAATACTTCCCTCTGTTCACCCAGTATCTCCCGCGTGAGGCGATGCGGAGTAAGGGCTTGCTCCCTTGACAACCAGGTGTTGGCAGTCACTGTGTCCATGTGTCCGTAGAATAGCAGGGAGTGGCTCCCCTCCCCTTTTTCAGCCAGTAAATTATAGTGGGAATTGCCGCGTATATCCCGGTGCACTTCCTGCTTTTCCACACGAAAACCGCCTCGATTCAGTTCGGTTTCGATAAATTCAGAAATTTCAGTTTCATTGCCCTCAACCTTCCAAAGGCCGGGATTTTGTGGATTGTCAACCGTACAGGCAAAAGGGTTGCTGGAATCAATGCGGATCAATTTTTCCAGTAAAGTGATTACATCATCCATGAAAACCTGTTAATTTTATATTATTCAGTGGATTTGGGACCGAAAATTTTAGCAATCAAAACACTTAGCAAATAGAGCAATATCATTGGTACTGCAAACATGGTCTGGGTGACGATATCAGGTGTGGGGGTAATAATAGCAGCCACGACAAATATCAGAACAACAGCATAACCAAAATACTTCATTAGAAAACGAGCGGTCAGTATGCCCATTTTTGATAGTAAATAGGCAAGCACCGGTAATTCAAATACAATGGCAATGCCAATAATAACACGGAAGGCCAGAGAAAAATATTCACTGATTTTGATTATCGCCTGAAAATCTTTACCCATATTCAAGAAAAACCGGCAGGCCATGGGGAAAACCTTATAGTAACCGAAAGCCCCGCCCAGTAAGAAGAAAATTGTGGAAAGACCGACAAATGGGAACACCATGTGTTTTTCCTTGTTATACAACCCGGGAGAGATAAAAGCCCACAACTGATAAAAAATAAAAGGAACAGCCATGAAGAGACCGGAGATAAATGCCAATTTGATGTAGAGCATAAATGGTTCTGTTAGTGATGTGAAAGCGAGTTTTTCGCCTTGAGGTAAATATTGGAGGACTGGCTGTGAAAACCAATGATATATTTGTTTTACAAAGGCCCATGAAATGAGAAAAAAAACAAATATGGAAGCAAACGAATATATGAGACGCTTGCGCAATTCGCCGAGATGGTCAAAAAAACCCATCTCCTTAACTTTTTCCGTCATCAGGTTCCTCGATGATTTCCTTGATCTCTTTGTTGAGTTCCTTGATCTCCCCGGTTATATCGGCCTTGTCAATTTCATCCTCAATCGATGCTTTGGCATCATTGATGGTCTTGCGAAACTCACGGATGGTTCGACCCAAGGTTTTTGCAAAATCAGGCAATTTTTTTGGCCCAAACACAATCAGGGCTACAACAAAAATCATCAAAATTTCAGGAAAACCCAACGATCCAATCATTGTTCTTTTTTAAGCTCCGTCATTAAATTTACTTTCCTGGCTGTTGCGCAACAATGCCCATAGTAGCACAAAAACAAGGGAAAAGCAAAAGGAGTATAATAATTCCGGCAACCACCGGAGTGAAACTAAAAATTGTGGACATACATGTCCGGTTCAATGAAAATTTTATTTATTTCAGGAAATCTACTGCGAATTTCAGCCTCAATGCCATTTATCACTGTGCTGATTTCACTGGTACTCAAATATTTATTGAATTCTGCCTTAACTGCCAACAGAATATCATCGGGTCCCAATTGCAGAGATTTCATATAGATAAGCCGGGTAATACTCTCTTCCTGTGCAAAAATTCCAGTGATGTCTCGCAAAATTGCAGGATTGGCACTCTCGCCGATCAACAATGATTTAACTTCATTACCAAGAAACATGGCCACCGCGCAGAGGATGATGCCAATGATAATAGAAGCAATGCCGTCCAGGATCAGGAGGCCGGTAAAATGTTGGACCAGCAGCAGTATTAACGCAACTCCCAGTCCGGTAATGGCTGCCAGGTCTTCCAGGAATACCACAATCAATTCGGATTTTTTACTCTGGCGCAGGTAGCGTACGATGCCCAAGCCGCGACGCTCACGCTGTATCTTCCGGAAAGCTCTCATAAAAGCAAACCCTTCGGCCACAATTGAAAAAACCAATACTGCAAACGCAAATTCTATATGATCCAGAGGTTCCGGGTGCAACAATTTCTGGATTCCTTTATATATCGAGAAAATGGCGCCAGCGGTAAAAAGTATGATGGCCACAATAAAAGACCAGAAGTATAATTCAGAAGCAAAACCAAAGGGGTGAAGGTTGTCCGGCTCACGCCTGCCGCGCTTTATTCCAATCAACAGGAATACCTGGTTCAGGCTGTCGGCGAGGGAGTGTACAGCCTCGGCCAGCATGGCGGATGAGCCGGTTAAAACAGCCACTAAAAACTTAATAACAGCGATGAATAGATTGGCGCACAAGGCCACAAGAATGATTGACTTGGATGATTGCTTCCCTTTCATCCAGCCATTTTAAGATTTTCATTGCTATCTGTCAATGTTTTTTTTTTGAAGTGTCAGTGCATTGAGGGAGATACCTGCTATCTGAATCTGTGACGAATAATATGTAAAAAAGTATTGTCGTTTCGTATTCGGGTTCAGCGTTTGCGGCGGCCTGAAGACTTTGAACTGCTTCTCGATGAAGATCTTGATTTGCTGCGTGAAGAGGAACGGCTGACTGAGCGACGGCTGCTTGATTTACTGCCGGAACGGGAAACACTGCGGCTACTCCTGGAAGAGGAACGACTGACCGAGCGTCT
>CBFDCH010000471.1:0-2985 GCA_965603235.1 uncultured bacterium
GAAACGTCTTTGCGCGAACGGACCATCCCCAACTCGCGTGCCCCGGAATGAGCGAAGAAAGTCTGAGCGAATGAGGACCGGAGGCGGAAATTGCGCACAATTTTCGGCGTTAGCGATGGGGATGTCCGTGGGAGCAAACGAGATTTATTATTAAAGTAATGTATGAACTGAATCCTGGGATTCACTATATATTAATTTCATCTCCGTCGTTGGGGATGATGAGTTGACCGGTAAAGGTGGATTGGATAATTTCAGTGATTTTTTCCTGTTCACCCGGTTCAAGATGGGGCAAATGGCAGAGGATTACGGTCTGGCAGGGGTGTTTGGCCAGCATGTGGGCCAGGGAAGCTGCTCCGGCATGCATCTTTTCAAACCCCAAACCTGCCCCGCAGTCATGGATCAGGGTGGTATTGGCGGTCAAGCGCTGACTGATGGCCGCACACGTTTCCGAGTCGGCACTATAGACCAGGTGCCTGGTATCCTGAGTCACAGCCAGGCCAATGCAGGGTTTGTCACCATGACATACGCTGAAGGTGTTTACCGTTAACCCTTCAACCACGGTCTTAATTGTTCCTTCAGGGTTGGTGAGAGGAAGCCATTGGATGTTGGTGGCATTGACCTTTTCCATCAAACCAAAGGCATCCACCAATCCCCGGGCCGCCTCCAGGGCATCTTTCAGCCCATGAATGCTTACTTGGCCGCCGCTGTCAGGCAGGGAATAGAGGCGCATGCCATGGATCAGTGAGGGCAGGCCGTAGAGATGATCCACATGGGCATGAGTCAGAATAATATCATCAACCCGGTCCGGATAGACTCCGTGCCGGGCCAGGGCCTGTTCCGGAAAACCGCTACAGTCGATCAAAAGATTGCCTTGCTCCCCTTTGATCAGCAGGCTGGTATTGAGCCGCTGCCCGCCGGACACACTGGCCCCGGTACCCAAGAAACATACCTTCATACCTCACATAATAAAGAATAGCCATACAAAATTCAAATTCGGAAAGGGGTGGTCCGCTCGCGCAAAACTTTAATAACATTATGGATGAATTTATCTTTTCAGGTTTATAAAACTTCGAATTTACCCTCTCAACCGTCCGTCATGTCGTCCTGCGGAACATAATATTGTTAAACCCAAATCCTAAACTCGGCCCCTGGGGGCCTCAGACAGCGGATTTGGCCCCTACCCGGAGTGATTCTAACAATATTATTCGCCATTTCCGATGACGTTTGCAGGGGGAAAATCCTTCGTTTATCCGATCTCCTTTAGATTTGAGATCAATATGGAAGTGATGAATTTATCATTTGAACGGAACTTAAATAGTTGAGCAAAATGGTGGTTGATCCCGGCTGCGGGAAAAAATCCGGCTGTCTGAGCGAGCGAGACGTTCATGGGAAACGCGAGCGAGTTTAGGATATTTTGACAATCTAAGGTCAAAATGAGGGAGGCGCACTGCGCCATCATCTTTAAAAACCATTTTGTGTCCCCGCAGGGGCAACAACATACTTGTGAAGTGAAAAGATAAATTCATCCTTCTTGGATTTTCATCCCAAACCGGATTTTTTGAGCAGGCGTTGGAAGATTTGTTGGTTGACTCCGGTTTTGGGGGTTTTTGGGGGTTCGCAGGCATAGGCCTTTTGGATGGAAATTTCATATGTGCCGATCTGTTTGGCGATTTTAATGGTCTCCTGTTTTTCAAAACTGATCAGAGGACTATATACGGGATATCCAGACTGTAGTCTATAGGCCTGCAGATTTTTTAAGGTCTGCGAGGCCACCTGGGCCAGGTTGTCGCCGGTGATTAATCCGTAGGCTTCCTCGGCCGCGGCAATCTCACCCGCTTTTTGATGCATCAAATATTTACAAAAGATGCACATGTAGGAGTGATAGTTACGATCATTGTAGAGCTCGTCAAAGTGGCCTTTGAAAAGTTTGTCCCGCTTAATGGTCACCAGTTTCAGCTTGCGGCCAGCCGTATATTCCTCCAATTGTTTTTTTAATTGGCGCACCTTTTTGGCATCCTCTGGAGTGATCTGATAGTGGAGCAATATGGGTTCAGCGCCCCGCTTCATCATTAAAAAAGTGGCTATCGGCGAATCAATGCCGCTGGAGATCAAGGATACCAGTTTGCCGGCACTGCCAAAGGGCAGGCCGCCAAATCCGCGGATCCGTTCCGTGAACAGATAAATGCTGTCCTGGCCGATTTCAACTTCCAGGTTAAAATCCGGAGCCGCCAGATGGACCGGTGTGCGTGTGGCTTCAAACAATACCTCACCCACCAACCGCTCCACCTCCACTGAGGTAATTGAAAAACGCTTGTCCACCCGCTGGCAGCTCACCCGGAAGGAGTCTGCGGCCCGGGTGCGGTCAATATACTTTTTGGCCTCCTCCAGCAATACATCAAACTTGCGCGCAATCACACGGGCCGGGCTGTAGGAGTAGATGCCAAACACCTGGTGCAGCGGCGGACACTTTTTGATATCCAGGACATAGAGGCGGCCGCGGCGAATTACCACCTGGCCGTAGGCAACTTTTTTTTTTTGCAGGAACATCTCCACGTCCCGTTTGAGCTGCCCCTCAAAGTGGCTGCGGTTCTTGCCTTTCAGGCTGATTTCGCCATAGCGGATGATTATTGCATCACACATGTTTAGCATCCACCAGTTTTTGGATATGTTCCAGTAAAATTTTGCCGGTGCGGTTCTTCCTGTATTTTTGCAGCGCCTGATTCTGGGAATCAAGCAAATTCTGTTTTAATTTATTATCCGTTAAAATGCGGTCAATCACGGCTGCCACCTGTACATAGTCTTTTTGATTGACCAGCAAACCGCCGCCGTTCATGGTCTCGGCCACTGCCCCGGCATTAAAGGCCACCACCGGAATCTGCAGGTGAAAACTCTCGGGCACTGGCGCGCAAAATCCCTCGTGCTCACTCATGTGCAGGTAGAGGTTGGCCAGTTTAAAATAAGTAATCAATTCATCATCAGGTACAT
>CBFDCH010000472.1:0-2985 GCA_965603235.1 uncultured bacterium
AATGGTTTCGTATTTGGAAAAATCAAAGGGTTTGGCCAGTATCTCAGCATAAAATGCTTTAACCTGATTAATGCGCGTCTGCATTTTTTTCGAGGCCAGGTTCATCAATGGTGTCTCACCATTTATCCAGTGATCGTCTATTTTATCCTTATACTCTTCGAGGGCCTGAATGTCTTCTTTTAAAAGAAATTGTTTGTTATAATCTAAAAATTTTAAATACTCATCAAATCCTTTTAGGGAAAAATCATCGTCAAGTTTTTTATTAGTAAAATGGAAATATTCGAGGCTCTGATACAATATGCGAGAGAGGAATTTTCCGGTGTTCAGGTTTTGAATCCCTTGCTGACTGGCTGAGAAAAATCCTGAAATGACTATAAATGCAAAAATAATTAAAAGGGACCGTCTCACTTTTCCTCCGTTATTATTTAACCAAAAACTATATTTTAACAGAAGTTGAGCCATAGCACAAATGCAGGCATGAAAATACTTTCCCATCATTCCCCTTCCCTAACGCCGAAAATTGTGCTCAATTTCCGCCTCCGGTCCTCACTCGCTCAGCCATTCTTCAAAAAGGTAGGGACCAGTGTCCCCATCCTAATTTCGCTCTTGTTGCTTCGCAGTAGCGAAATAATGGGGCACGGGAGTGGGGATAATCCGCTCGCGCAAACCGGCTTTAAAGGTTATGAAATGCCTCATGAAGGACTTTTCGCCTTCATCCTCCTTTCTGCCTGGATATGTGTATGCAGCGATAGGTGATAATCAGCAACAAGGGGATCAAGGCTGAGTGAAATGTTTGTGGATTGAAGGGCCAGAGCAGTACTATTAACAAGCAAATCACTCCACAGATAAAGAAGTAGTAACGGGTCACTTTCCTGGTTTTCTTGGTCTTCAATCGGAACAGAAATATAAGGTGAAGGGGCATGGCCCATAAAAGATTGAGGTTTATGGCGGCAAAATCGTGGTTGGTGACAAACCACAGGAGGGTGATGAACAGGCCAACCAATCCGGTCAGGGAAAAGAGTGCCCTGTCGATCCATAGCAGTTGGATCTTTTTTCTCCCTTCGAAAAAGTAACTGACCATACCAATAAGCGCCAAGAGGAGCCAAAAGAATAGGTGTGGAGTAAACCATTCTCGGTGAGATTCAGACGAGCTGGCAGATTTTACGATTATCGATTCGTCCTTAATCAATGGCTGGCTGTCACCTCCTCTGCTGATGGAAGCCTCGGTAAAACCCTTTTTTAATAATTGTGGCAAGAACATTCTCTCTGTTGTAGTGGCCAGGCGATCACAGGGCAGGCCCAAGCAGAGGTGGAGGCCAAAATCGAGCCATGATCGATTTTTTATATAGGGTTCGATTAATTGCCGGAAACTCTCTTCCTTTTTAGACGGTTTAAATTGGATCGAAGAGGTTGGTTTGATGGCCTTAACCACGACCTCCCAGATTTTGGAGGCACAATTATTGAGAAAATAGTGATAGAGGTAGTGGCGGTTGCGGGGGAGGTAATTCTCTTCAAGGTAACTAAATAAAAGTTGACGTTCGGCATGGTTCAGGTTTAGCTCTTGTTCTGTAATGCCCCTGTTGGCCATGATATATTCAAGCTTAAAGGTTCTGAAGTTTGTCACGGATAAAAAATAAAAAAGTTTACCCCTGACAAAATTAAGATAAAAGTCTGGGGCGGCAAAATCAAAGGTACCATAATTGTATACCTTGTCGAGGTTGAGTACAGTATCTTGAATACGCAGGGCACAATGTCCGAATAAGGAATATAACTCCTGGCCGGCCGAACAGGTGAGCAGGGATACTCTGGCTGTTTCACTCAATTGCGGAGAAGAGGCTGAAATGGTAAAAGGATGATAGCCAATCAGGCACAAAAGAAAAATAATAGTGGATAATCTCTTCATCAGCAGGCTGGTTATAATGGATGATTCGTCATAAACTCTTTTTAACGATTTTTTACTACGATGAACTTTTTGCGCTCCATTTTTTCCAGGATTTTTTTCTTATTTTTGGCAGTATTTAAATCTCTAAAATGTCCGATCCGTACCCTGAAAGACTTTTTGTTTTTTGTGATTGTGGTTAATATCTCTGACTGATAGCCCAGTTTGCTGAATTTGGCTGAATATTTCTGGGCATTGGAAAAATTGGCAAACGAGCCCACCTGTATGGAGTAGTAGCTCTCTGTTTTAACGGATCTGCCTGATATTTTCTTTTCCTCTCTCTTCGGTGGTTCAACTTTTCTTTTTGGCTTGTGCAGGTCAAATTCCTTTTTGATTTTAGAAGCCTTTTGTTTTTGAATCGGTTTCTCCTGGATGATTTCAACCCTGTCCGGTTGTTTGGCCTGTGTTTTCGCCTGGCGGTTGATTTGTGGAGTGGTGCTGCGAATTTTAGCGGAGGATTTGCCAGCCTGAAATCCGATGTAAAAAAGGAGAATACCAATAATGCTGACCCCCCCAAGGAGGACAACAATATGGATGAATCGTACCTTTATTTCCAGGTAATTCTTCTCCATTCGCTTGAGTTACTTTGGTGAGGCGAACGATTTTAAGATTTCGATGGGGATGGGGAATACAATGGTTGATGCATTTTCAGCGGAGATATCGCTTAAGGTTTGCAGGTATCTCAATTGTATGGTTGCATCATTCTGAGACATTCTTTGAGCGGCTTTCAGTAATTGTTCTGAGGCCTGGTATTCACCTTCTGCATGGATAACTTTGGCTCTTCTCTCTCTCTCTGCTTCAGCCTGTTTGGCCATGGCCCGCTGCATCTCCTGTGGTAAATCTACATATTTGATCTCCACCATGGATACCTTGATCCCCCAGGGATCTGTGTGATCATCTATGATTGATTGAAGTTTGGCGTTGAGCTTTTCTCTTTCTGATAATAACTCATCGAGTTCCACTTGTCCAAGTACTGATCTTAATGTTGTTTGCGAAAGTTGGGAAGTGGCATATATGTAATCCTGGACCTCGATAACCGCCTTCTT
>CBFDCH010000473.1:0-2976 GCA_965603235.1 uncultured bacterium
TGGCCCTGAACAATGTGCAGAGGGCACTGGGGGGCTGGATTTAGCCGTTGACTCATCCCCGCGGATTTATGTGCTGGATCCTTTTAGAAAAGTGGTACGAGTTTTCAAGAAAAATTTAAAACCTGATTCGAGAGGGTAATTAAAATGGCAAAAAAGAAAAAGGAAAGCCGCCGGGAGTTTTTGAAAACCGGAATACGTAACGGTCTCTTTTTTGGATTGGGATTGTTGGGAGCGGCTTTGGGATTGAGAAAATCATCGGATGAGGAGATGGTATGGCAGTTGGATCCCAATATCTGCGTTCAGTGTGAAAAATGTGCGGTAAATTGTGTATTGCCCCAATCAGCGGTAAAATGTGTTCACTCCTATTCGGTATGCGGATATTGCGATTTATGCAGCGGTTACTTGCAGCCTGGAGCCCGCACTAGAGATACCGGGGCGGAAAGTCAGCAGTGTCCCACCGGCGCCATAAAGAGAGCCTTTGTTGAAGATCCTTACTTTGAGTATACTATTGATGAAAAATTATGTATTGGCTGCGGCAAATGTGTAAAAGGCTGTAACTCCTTTGGCAATGGTTCCCTGTACTTACAGGTAAGACACGACCGCTGTGTGAACTGCAATGAATGTTCCATTGCCAGGTCCTGTCCCTCTCAGGCCTACAAGCGAGTGCCTGCCAGTAAGCCCTATATTCTGCGGGGAGACGAGGCCCGAAAGGAAAGAGGAAAAAGCTGAAGCCATGACCCATAAAACAGTATTGCGGAAAAAATCGATTCAAACAATTATTATCGCCTTTCTGATTTTTATTCCCTTTATCACTCTGGCCCAGGTAAAAGACCGGTTCCCAAAGCCGGATTTTCAAATCGAATACAAGCGTCCTGAATTAAAAACTCCGGATCCCCGATCTCCATTGGCAGAATATGTTGATGTCTTGGTTTTGCTGGCAGCGCTTTCGCTGGCATCTTTTTTTGCCATCAAGCAGCGTTCCCGCAGAAGGATTTTTCTGGTTATGGTGTTTTCTCTTGTATATTTCGGATTTTATCGGGAGGGGTGTATATGCTCTATCGGGGCGATCCAAAATATCAGTTATGCCCTCTTCCATCCCAACTATTTCATCCCCCTCACCGTAGTGGCTTTCTTTATCATCCCCCTCCTTTTTACCCTCTTGTTTGGCCGTACCTATTGTGCTGCCGTATGCCCATTGGGAGCCATCCAGGACCTTGTGGTCTTAAAGCCGGTATCGGTTCCCAAATGGTTGGATAATACCCTGGGCATGATCCCATACTTATATCTGGGACTGGCCATTCTATTTGCCTCTACCGGTGCCGGGTTCATCATCTGTCAGTATGATCCTTTTGTGGGATTTTTTCGCTTTGGAGTAGGGTTTAATATGTTGATTTTTGGACTGGCCATGCTTTTACTGGGTATTGTGGTGGCCCGGCCCTTTTGCCGGTATCTTTGCCCTTATGGGGTGCTGCTGAATTGGATGTCCAGGCTCTCCAAACGGCATGTTACGATTACTCCCAATGATTGTAATAATTGCCGGCTTTGTGAAGAATCCTGCCCCTTTGGTGCCATTAAACTGCCCAACGATAGCCAGCCCCCTCCCCAAAACAGAGAAAGGGAAATTAAACGACTTACAATTCTGTTGATTCTTCTGCCTGTTGTGGTTGTTGCAAGTGGTTGGATTGTCTCCCGCCTTTATGTGCCCCTCTCCAGGCAGCATGTGACGGTATCTCTTGCCGAGGAGGTCCTTCAGGAGGACTCAGGAACCAAACTGGAAACCTCTGAGCGAACCCGTACTTTCAGAGCCTCGGGAAAACCCACAGACTCTTTGGTGGCTGAAGCCCTGGAGATACAAAAAAAATTCAAAATCGGCGGCTGGATTTTAGGGATTTTATTAGGATTAATTTTCTCCTTAAAGCTGATCGCCCTCTCCATTCAAAAGAGGCGGACAGAATACACCATAGACACCGGCACCTGTTTAAGTTGCGGCCGATGTTTTATCTATTGCCCCTATGAACAGGTCCGCTTGGGTATAATCACTCCGGAGGAGATACCGGAGGCAAAATCTGAGAGTATTGGAATGGGAAAATATGATGACCAATGATTTGATCAGCGATAAAAAAGAGAACCATCAAAGTGGTTCCCCTGAAAGATGGTATTACCTTGCCAAAAGAATTGCAGCAGTTTCCGGTATATTTGCATTAATCATCAGTCTGTTATTGATCGTGAACTATATTCAAACCAAAACCATTGACCCGCTGAACAGTCAGGCGATTTCTCAATTAATGACGCAGCTAAAAAAGAGTCCCAATGATACTGCCTTAAAGGAGCAAATCAGGGCCCTTGATCTTCTGGCAAGAAAAGCCTATTTTACCAATCAGTGGCAGATCCGCACCGGTGGATTTTTACTTTTTCTCTTTATCATTATTTTTTTAATCTCCTTAAAATATATCAGCTCTTTAAAATCACAATTCCCTGATTTAAAGAAAAGCCCCACAGCGGATGCCGTCTGGGGGCAACCCCTTTTATCCCGCAAATATATTGCTGTCAGCGGCCTGGCCATATTTTCGCTGGCGCTTCTGTTTGCGGTATTGTCAGATAATGAGATAAAAACTCTGGGTCTGCTAAAATCCAGGGGGAAAAATACGACTCGGCCTTTTGTCCAAGTTGAAGAAATTCGAAAAAACTGGCCTGGATTCCGGGGACCGGATGGGACCGGCATCGCCTATCAAACGGCTGTGCCTGTCCAATGGGATGGCAAGACCAATCAGAACATTGTTTGGAAAATCCCCGTTCCCCTGCCGGGATTCAACTCCCCCATTATCTGGGGAGACAAATTGTTCCTTTCAGGGGCGGATAGAAAAAGCCAGGCCATTTTTTGCATTGATACAAGTACCGGAAAAATCCTCTGGCAAACAGAACTAAATGACATTCCCGGATCTCCGGACAAACGCCCCAAAGTGACAAATGATACGG
>CBFDCH010000474.1:0-2975 GCA_965603235.1 uncultured bacterium
GTCATTTCTTTTTTCTTGAAAAGAAAGATCGGCGATATTGTTAAAAAGGTCGTTGTATTTTTTTTCTACCTGCTTTACGGCCCATTCGGTTCTGACAGAATGGGAAATGATAAAATCGTTAATTTCATTGATCAGGTTACCTTCACTCAGCAGCATATGCTGGGTTTCTATGATCAGGGCAGAGTCTTTGCCCATTATTTGTTGTACATTTTTATATATTTTTTTTAATTGAGCCTTGGCCTTTTTTACTGCATTATTGAATCGATTGACCTCGGCGTTTATCAGGTCAGCATTAATCTTTTCCCTTAAAATAATTTCTCTTTGAGAATTGTACAATAGTGCTTTACCAATAATGATTCCAGGTGAAACAGGGTTCCCCTTAATTTTTTTCATTTAGTTTGGTTCGCCAAATTTTGATTGAAAAAGTTTTAAAATCTCCTTGATGGCTTTTTTCTCATCCACTCCGTCGGCTTCGATGGTGATGTGGTTTCCGATGGATGCGGCCAGGGTAAGTATCCCGAGCAGGCTTTTAGCGTTTACCCTATCTTCGTTGTAGATAATAAAAATATCTGATTTGAATTTATTGGAGAGATGGGACAACTTTGCTGCTGCCCTGGCATGTAATCCCAGCTTGTTGATTATTTGAATTGTTTCTTTAATCATCCTTTCTTTTCTCCTAGGAATTCACTTATGATATTGACCCCTTCAATTGATCCCTTTTTGGTAATTGTCACCAATTCGTCAAATTTGGCGGTTTTTCTATAGGAAAGAAATTTTAGCAATCCAGGGAGATTTATACCAGTTATAATTTCCATGTTCTTCCGCTTGAACTTAAAACATATGTTGGTCGGTGAGCCCCCAAACATATCAGTGAATATCACAATGTTTTTCCCTTTGTTTTTCCTCAAATAGTCTTCAACTTTGTTAATGGCTTTACTGCCGTCTTCCTGCCAGTCAAAAGATATATAATCAAGGTCTACTTTTTGTTCAAGAATTTTTTCAGCTACAGAGATCAGCTCTCTGCCCAGGTTGCCGTGTGTGATTATCAGGCCTTTGGTCATTTTTCCACTTTCCCATTAAGGTGCTCAAGAAAAGAGGGGCTACCCCTTTTTTTCGAAATAAAATACTTGACCGCTACTTCTATCAAGGTTGAAAGATTCCGACCCAGGGCGACAGGCAGCTTGAATTGAGGAATTTTCTTGCCAAGCACTGAAAAATAGAGGGCATCTTCACCCAAACGCTCGTACTTCTTTTTGGGATTCCACTTTTCCAGATTGATTACCAGGTCAAGTTTTTTCTCCTCCAGGATTGCTCCAACGCCAAACATATCACAAATATTAATAATACCCAATCCCCTGACTTCCAGCCAGTTTTTTATGGTTTCAACAGAGCGACCCACAGGTTCATCATTTGAGTCCAGATAAAATTCAATTAAATCATCGGAAATCAGATGGTGCCCTTTGTTCACCAGTTCAAGGGCGGTTTCACTCTTGCCGATGCCAGATTCTCCGGTTATTAGCACTCCCTGACCCATAATGTCTACCAGAACACCATTGATACGGATTGTTTTTGAAAAGTGGCTGTAGAGTGAAGATGATACCCGGGAGATCAGCAGGGATGTAACCAGGCTTGATACCAGTATGGGGGTTTTATATTTAAGGGCAATGGAAATAAATGTATCATTTATTTCTTGATTCTCGGAAATAATAACAGCCGGTAGTTTTAGGGAGATGAACGTTTTTAGGTTTTTTTCAAAATCCTCATCACTTAACTGGTTCAGGTAACCCATCTCCGTTTTTCCAAATACCTGCATCCTTTTTTTGTTCAAGTATTTGGAGTAGCCGGCTAAAGCGATTCCAGGCCTCTGCGCCCGAGGATGAAGAATTTTGTTGGTGATCCACTTCTCATTGTGGATCTTTTTTATCTCAAGGTTGCTTTCTTTGATGAAAGCTCCTACTTCAACACCTTTTTCCAGTTTAGTCATTAAAGGCCTCATACTTTTGGATGGCTGCGATCGATTCATCGGCAGTTGAGGAAGCAATGATTTCTTTGATGAATTTTTTGGATTTTTTTATCAATGAAGCGGCGGCAGCAAGAATTTGCAGATGTACAATTGGGGAGTTGGTGGGTGAGAGGATTAGGATAATAAAATGAACGGGTTCTTTATCTTCGGCATGGTACATCACGCCCTTTTTTGAGATACCCACAGCAATCAACGGCTCCTTAATCTCCTTGAGTTTTGCATGAGGAACCGCTGAGTGATTTCCGATGGAAGTTGATCCCAATTTCTCACGGTCAATTAATTTTTTTAATATATGTTTTTCGTTTGAAATTTTATTCTTGATCTTTAGGTGATGGATAATCTCATTTAAAATCTCTTCAGTTGAGGTAGATTGACAATTATTTAAAATCAGACCTGCTTTTAGATGTGGCGAGAGTTTCATTGTTAGATTCTGGCCTCAATAATTGATATGGTTTTGTTTTTGTTAAAATAGACAACTGAAATATTATTGTTCTCCGCATTGATGAACATATAGGCGTTTTCCTTGCTCTCTTTAAGAAAAAAGATGGCTTCATCAACAGAGAGTGGCTTGCGGGAGTAACTATCACTCACTGTTATTTTTTCATCATTATTTTCATATGTCCGCCCTGTGATATCTTGCTCAATCAGGTCGCGCAACTTTATCTGTTGTTTGGTCTTCCGTTTTTTTTCAAGTTTTATCTTCTCTTTGTTCTTTTTTGCCTTTAGCCTCAATGTATTAAGCGTATTTCTTAATGCCTGCTTGAGGATCGGATCATGTTCTTCGATATAGTATGAACTTAGTTTTGTCTTTAAGTTGATCTCAGAACGATAATCGATTTTTTCTTCGTTTACAATAATTTCAGCTTCAATGATATCGCCGCTGATTCTCTCGATGGCCTTCAGTCTTTTTAAATCAAATGACTTTAAAGCTTCAGTGAATTTAATGTTTTTA
>CBFDCH010000475.1:0-2975 GCA_965603235.1 uncultured bacterium
CGAAGTGACCGGTTACATTAACGAAGGTGACTCCGTTGATTTCGAGGTTGGCGAAGGGCAAAAGGGCCCTTGTGCTTTAAAAGTTAAAAAAGCTGAATAGTAGTTCCTTTAGTAAAATTCCAAAACCCACGCCAGGGAATTTTAATTTTTTCCTGTTGGGAGAGTACTCTTTTTTTTTAATGCACCGGATGGGGGACGGGTCCCTTTCTCCCTGATTTTTTCAAAGAATCAAGAGCAGGCCGCTTATAAAGAGTACGATTGAGGTGATGGTTTTGAACAGGGATTCGGAGATAGACCGGTGCAGGCGGGCGCCGGCATAGAGGCCCAGGCCGACAAATGGCAGACAGAAAATGCTGCTGATTAGAATTTTAAAAGTAAATAGATTAAAACCCAGATAAAATATCAGTCTGCACACGCTCATGAAAAGAAATAGACTGAGTAGAATGGTGCGGAATTGACCCTTATCCAATTTACGGGCTTTAAAAAATATAATTAACGGTGGTCCGCTAATGCCATAGGTGCCGCCCAGCATGCCGCTCAATGAACCCAACAACGGTTGCCAAAAAAAAGATGAAAGGGCTGATTTAATTCTCTTCTCAAAGATCAAATAGTAAAAGGCTACTGCCATTATCAGGATTCCCAATGCCCGGATCAAATCGGGATTAGGGATCTTTTTTAGCAAAAGAGTGCCCAGAATCAAGCCAATAAAGATATATGGAATCAATTGCCGGGTTTCTGGTACATTTTTCAACATGCTCCGATTGCGAATCACCACTATAACTTCGGTGGGGATGCACAATAGAATTAAAAAGGGCACAGATAATTTTAAATCCCCATGAAACAAAGTCAACAGGCTTAGTGTTACCATTCCGGCGCCGAATCCAAGCGTCGCGTAGATCAGCTGACCGAAAAAAACAATCCCTGCCACCAAAAGATAATCGGCCAGACCATTAAAAAAGGTCCAATCCAGCATGAATCATTGTAAATCAGTTGGGGCGATTATGCAATTTTTCCAAACCCAAACACGGGCACCTGTTAACTTTATCAGCTGTCAGGGATTTTTCGGATTGTGTAACATTGGCCATTTTTATTTGTCATAGGTTTGGCTATCGATTATCTCATGAATGGGAGACTGCCCGGGGTTTGAGAGAAAGTGTACCTTTTTAAAATTTTTTTCCGTATAGGATAGAGGATGTTGACCAGGGCTTTTCAATTTATGGCAAACATAACTGTCGTTCAGTTGATCCTGCTGTCCGTATTTTTGTTCCGACATAAAAAAAAGAATGTATCCAGCAATAAACTATTGGCCGGATTGTTACTCTCAAATGCTCTATTGATGGTTCATTTTGTATTATTTACCAGATATGGTTATTTTTCGGCTTTTCGTATCGATTTTTTCTTTATCCTGATCCCCTTCCGGTTTATGTTTGGTCCGTTGTTTTTATTGTATGTCAAATCTCTCACTTTAGAGAAATTTAAATTAAGAAAACAGCATCTTATCCATTTCCTACCCTTCCTGTTGGAATACCTGTTTCTTTTTTTCTTTTTCCATATTCATGGTCATGACGCCAAATTGGAAATAGTGAGGACCCGTGACCTTCAGTTTTTCCTGGGTGTGAGAATCTTTTTTATAGTGTTTCAGGTGCAGGTTATGAGCTATTTATTCACCACCCTGAAAGTGATCCGCAATTTTCGTAAGCGGGCAGCTAATTTTCACTCCAATATTGACCAGCTCAAATTATCCTGGCTGCGCATTATCCTCTGGTGTTTTATCCTGATGTGGTTGATTGATATGACCAATGAAGCGCTGGTTTTCATTCTTTCAACTCGCAGTCACATCCCGTTGTTTTCCTTGACCTCCATCCTCATTAACTGTGGAGCAGCTCTGCTTCTGGTATACTATGGACTGCAGTACCCGGTTATTTTTGCCGGCTGGGAAAATGGGAATGGAAAAGCGAAATATGAAAAATCGGCTCTATGTGCTGAAATGAAAGAGCGATATTTGACCGATTTATTGGGTTATATTGAAAAACAGAAACCCTACCTGGAGCCCAACCTGACCCTTGGCGAAATTTCCAAAACCCTGAACATCCACCAGAACTACCTCTCGCAGGTTATTAATGAGCTTTGTGGAAAAAACTTTCATGATTTCATTAATAGTTACCGCGTAGAAGATGCCAAACAACTACTGATTGATCGGAAATTCGTTAAAAGACCGGTTCTGGAAGTGCTCTACGAAGTTGGTTTTAACTCAAAATCTTCCTTTTATACTGCCTTTACCAAGGAGACCGGCATGACTCCTGTTGCCTTCAGAAAAAAGCAGAACAATATCCATTAAAATTGTTCTTAATTTTCCCTCTTTTTGTAGGATCTGACACTTTGCTTGATATTATATTTTTTTACCTTCTCAAAAAATGCCGATGGCTTTACCCCTAAAATATCAGCGGACATCTTTTGACTGCCCCCGGTAATTTTCAGGACATTTATGATTATATTTTTCTCAAAGCCATTGATAAAATCCTTTAACTGGATATTCTCCTCGGATAAATTGGCCAATAGATACAGCATTATAATTTCTTCTAAATCCTTGTGCATTTTTTCTTTAATTCTGTTATTTGACGCCATATTCGGTCTGGATTGCTGTCCCTGCATCTTACTAAACAGCCTGATCAACTCTGTCTCGTTGTTCTGGAAATCCCACATGACATTCTCTCCTCAATTTAATATATTTTATCCTGCAAAACCATTATGTAGATTTCACCAAATAAAATAGTCCGAATATGTAGGCAAGGACAATTGGAAATTTTCCCAACCGGACATGAACAATAAAAGTAAAAATTGTGGGTTATTGAATTTGTGTTTCTAGATATTCAAGGAGATTTTTGGGGTGGTAATTCAGTCCCTTGTTTTGATTGCGCATGATGGCTTTTTGATGAACCGACTCACATGATCCCCCCAACTTTAATAGTTTTTTT
>CBFDCH010000476.1:0-2974 GCA_965603235.1 uncultured bacterium
CGAGGCAGCTTCTCTGTTATCTAAAATAGATTTGAAGAATTCTCCCCCGCAAACCGGCGCCCTGATCGATCGACTGGCCAAAGAGCTAACCGGCAATATCGATCCTTTCATGGCTATAAAAAAGGAGAGCACCCGGCATGCACTTGCCATTTATCCCCAACTAAAGGAGATGGTAATGGAGGCGGCAGATCCTCTGCTGGTAGCCATAAAAGTTGCCATTGCCGGAAACGTAATCGATTTGGGAGTCAGCCACAGATTCACTCTTGAAAAGGAGCTGGCCAATATTCTGCAGGTCCCGCTCGCCATCAATCACTATGCAGAATTTAAAAAAAACCTGCGAGAAACTAATCATATTCTATACCTGGGTGACAATGCCGGAGAAACTGTCTTGGACCGAATCCTGATTGAACAGATGCAGAAACCAACCACATTCGTGGTGAGAGAGAACCCTGTTATTAACGATGCCACAATAGAGGATGCCCGGCAAGCGGGACTCGAACAGGTGGCAACAATCATCTCCTCAGGCAGTCCGGCCCCGGCAACAATCTTAACGCTATGCAGCCAGGAGTTTCAAAAGACATTCCGGGAAGCCACATTTATCATCAGTAAAGGGCAGGGAAACTTTGAAGCCCTTTCTGATGAAGAAAGTCCCATTTTTTATTTATTTAAGGCCAAATGTGATGTGGTGGCCAATTACTTAAACGTTAAATTGGGAGACAATATATTAAAGGCGAATCAGCTGTTTTTGGGAAACGGGGATTGAAAATTGAACCCTGACAAGACCTTTTACTTTATTTGCTTAATAAAATATATTATGATATAAAATTACCTTTTAATTAACTATAAATTTTATGGTGGTATTCACATGAATTATGAAATTTTAAAGGTTGAAACAACTGACGGTATTTCCACTATTACCATCAGCAGGCCTCAAGCAATGAATGCACTGAATTCACAATTTTTTCGGGAAATGGACTCTCTCCTGGATCAATTAAACGATGATGTCCGTGTTAAAGTAATTATCATTACTGGAGATGGCAAAGCATTTGTAGCCGGAGCGGATATTGCTGAGATGGTAAACAAAACCCAGGCGCAAGGGAAACAGTTTTCCGAAACAGGGCAAAATACTTTTCGAAAAATCGGATTGTTGACCAAACCGGTGATTGCCGCGGTAAACGGCTTTGCTCTCGGAGGAGGTTGTGAACTAGCCATGGCTTGTGACATTCGTATTGCCAGTGAAAAAGCTAAATTTGGACAACCGGAAGTAAACCTGGGCCTGATTCCCGGTTATGCCGGCACCCAGCGCTTACCCAGGTTGGTTGGACTGGGAGATGCCTTAAAGCTCCTTTTCAGCGGAGATATGATTCCCGCTCAGGAAGCCCTGCGCATCGGCCTGGTACAACAGGTAGTCGAGCCTGACCAATTAATCTCCACGGTCAGGGAACTGGCTGAAAAAATTGTCGCCAAGGGACCTGCTGCCATCAGGCTTGTAAAGCAGGTAGCACGCGAAGGATTGCAATCCGATTTTGCCAAAGGCTGCGCCCTGGAAGCTGAAAAATTTGGCTCATTATTCGAGAATGAGGCAATGGAAGGGATGAAAGCCTTTCTGGAGAAGCGTCCCCCTCAATGGGAAAAATAAACAATTAAGGTGTAATCATGAAACTAGATGAATTGCTTCAAGATGTAACTGTTATCGGGGCAGCGGGCAAAATGGGCAGCGGCATTGCCGCACTCCTCGCCCATGAACTGGCTCACTTGCGGATTAAAAATCCCAAGGTGTTTTTTAAGTTGAACCTCATAGATATCAATGAGGAGTCATTTGCAGGATTACGCAAATACATCAAAGTACAGCTTATCAAAATGGCTGAAAGATCGATTCAGCAGCTCAGAGAAACCTATGCTGACCGCCAGGATTTGGTGGAAAACTGGGAAATTATTGACGAATTTGTTAATGAGGGACTCAACACCCTCCGTTTTGGCAGCGAATCCTTGCTTGCTCAAAACTCCAAAATTGTCTTTGAAGCCATTATCGAGAATGAAGAGCTGAAAGTAAAAGTACTTAAGGGATTAAAGGAATTGTGCCGGGATGATGTCATGTTTTTTACCAACACCTCTTCCATACCCATCGGCTTTCTGGATGAAGAAGTCGGCCTGGGCGGAAAAATCGTTGGCTACCATTTTTATAATCCCCCCATCGTTCAAAAACTACTGGAAGTCATCAGCTCTGACAAAACGGACAGTGATGTAAAAGAGATAGCAATGGAATTGGGTAAACGTCTCCGCAAGAAACTCATCCCCGCCAATGATATTGCCGGTTTTATCGGCAATGGACACTATATCAGAGACGGCCTCCACGCCCTTGCCGAAGTTTCAAAATTGCAGGACGAACATACATTGCCGGGCGCTATTTATATTATGAACCGGGTGAGTCAGGATTACCTGATCAGGCCCATGGGTATTTTCCAATTGATTGACTATGTGGGTGTGGATGTTTTCCAGAGCATCCTCAGGGTAATGAAACGCCACCTGAAAGATGACTCTCTGGAAAGCCCCCTGGTCAATCAAATGATGGATAATGATATACGGGGCGGACAGCGGGCCGACGGCTCACAAAAGGATGGATTTTTTAAATACGAAAAAAACCGTCCCGTAGGTGTATACGATATACAATCCAACAGCTACACTGAATTAAAAGACCGGCAGGAAAAACTGGATGGATTGACCGGAACACCGCCGCAAGGCTGTAAACCCTGGAAAAAAATGTTGACTGACAAAGAGAAAGTAAAATCACTCGAATTCTATTTCAACAACCTCAAAAATGAATCCGGCCTGGGTGCAGAACTGGCCCGCAATTACATGCTTCGCAGCAAAACGATTGGAGAAGGGCTGGTTAACGATGGCGTTGCCCACACAGCGGATGATGTTAATGAAGTGCTGATGAACGGATTTTTCTGGTTATATGGTCCGATAAATA
>CBFDCH010000477.1:0-2964 GCA_965603235.1 uncultured bacterium
AATTCTAAATATTTATAAAACACTGGTGGAAAAATTCCTCGCTATCCCGGTAATTACCGGTTTAAAATCAGATAGTGAAAAATTTGCCGGTGCTTTGAAAACCTATGCTATTGAAACACTGATGCCCGATGGCAAAGCCCTGCAAGCTGGGACATCTCACAACCTCGGCCAGAATTTTGCTAAGGCTTTTAATATTAGATACGAAAACAAGAATCAACAAATGGAATATGCCTGGCAGACTTCCTGGGGAGTTACAACCCGTTTAATCGGAGCCTTGATCATGGTGCATGGAGACGATTCCGGTTTAATCATCCCCCCCGAAGTGGCTCCTTATCAAACAGTGATCGTCCCCATATCCATCGGTAACTGGAAGGAGACGATATTACCCCAGGCCAATAAGATAAAAGATGAACTTAATGGTATTGGCATCCGCTGTTACCTGGATGACCGTGATATGTATACTCCGGGATGGAAATTCTCCGATTGGGAGATGAAGGGAGTCCCCCTGCGAATTGAGATTGGTCCGAAAGACATAGAAAAGGAGCAGGTTGTATTGGTTAATAGACTGGATCGGAAAAAACATTTCGTTAAAACCAAAACCCTCTCTGAAGAAATACCAAAGCTGCTGCAAGAGATTCAAGAGGGTCTTTTCCAGAAAGCACTGGCCAATCAACAGCAGAACACCCATACCGTCGCTGACCTGGAAACGATGACCCAGGTACTGGAAGAAAAACGGGGAATGATCAAAACCGGCTGGTGCGGAGCAGAAGATTGCGAAAATAAAGTGAAAGACGCTGTCTCAGCCACCATCCGGGTTATTCTTGACAACAAGGATGAAACGTTGAGCAAATGCTCGATCTGCAGCAAAGAGGCACAACACACAGTATTATTTGCCAGATCTTATTAGATTAGCGGTTCAGCTGCCGGCATTTTTTACTGCCTGTTTTTTTGTCCAAGAAGAACCGAACTCAACCATTCCCATAGTTTCTGATGAAATTTCATAGACGGCTGGTGACTGACCAAGAAATCTCGAAGATTATGATCCAGGGATAGCCCGGATTTTTGCCGGTACCACTTCCCCTTTTGATAGAGGGCGAAAGGTTCAGGATGGAATTGAACTCCGATCACATTCTTGTATACTTGATGTTCAACCATTTCAACAATTTTTCCATCTTCTGAGGTGGCGGTTACCAAAAGGTTTTTCCCCACTTTTTTAATTGCCTGGTGGTGAGAGGTTAAAATCTGGGGCCGGTCACTGGTTTTGAATCCCATTCTACGAACCATCAAGTTGCTCTTGCTGAGTTTGATGGCATGAAAAGCGGGAGCTATGTCCTTCGAAAAATAAGATAGGCCCTTAATGTACCCGCTGGAATGAATCTTACCTTGCGGCATTCGGATTACCTGTTCAACCGTTTTTTTGCCGTACACTTGAGAAGGGATATCCTGGATCAGGGTACCTCCGGCTGCCACATTCAAGCTCTGAGCTCCCAGGCAGATAGCGAGGATGGGATACTCCCTGCTGCTGGCCAGGAATGGCTCGAAGGAGGGGTTCTGGCTGCCGCCCACCAGGTGAAAAAGGAATGATACCTCATAAAAGGAGCGGACTGGAGAGTATGCCCCTGTCAGTAAGTGACTCTCTTCACCATATATGGCGGGGGGAATGTCCATGCCCCCGGTAAAAATAATACCATCGGCCTGTTCAAACACCGTTTTAAACTGCTGAGTCCATAAATTTTCCTTGAACAATTGATCCATCTCCAACTGGCCTTTAATTTTAACAAAGCTAATCCATGATAAAGAGTTGGCCTTTACATATTCAAAAGATGGTGTGTAGTCGGTCCTTTCATCCTGATGGAAAACGCCCAATAATTTGATACGCTTAAGCTGGATCAAATCCCGCTCATACAATTGTTCAATGTTTTTAATTTGACTGACTGATGGCCGACACATGGCGATAACCACTTCATCAGAGCTTCTTCCTGCCGGTGTGCAAAAAGAAGCAATGGGAATGAAAAAAACAATAATTATCGCCATAAAAAGTTTAAATTTCATTTTAACTCCTTATATTTCAACCTAATATCCCCTTATACACCATCAACCATCCATTTTCAAGGCGAATCTAAAAGCTAAGGAAAATTGCATCTGCCAAGCCATATCACGGTTTTACTTATATATTTGGTTGTTTTATTCTATTTTTTTGGATTGACTATGATTTTTTTTTTTAATATAATCTACGTATGATCATTCAGTGTCCCAATTGTCAGGCCCGTTACAACGTCCCGGACACCAAACTTCAGGGCAAAAATAAGATGAAATGCTCCAAATGCCAGAACATCTTTACGATTGGCAAGGATGAAGAGGATTCTTCAAGCAAAAAGGACACGGCAAAAATCACCAGACAAAAAGTGGGAGACTCCCTGTGGACCAATGAAAACCTCAAATTACCCAAAACCACCAAAATTTCCATAGCAATAATTAAAGGAGCCCGTGCTGGTTATATTTATCACCTGGAAAAACCATACGTATTGATTGGCCGGGGAAAAGTAGACCTGATAATTCCAGACAAAGAGATCTCCCGAAAACACACAGCCATTGAGGTCCGGAATGATAAGATTTTTTTGAGAGATTTGGGTAGCACCAACGGCACATACATCAACGATAAAAAGGTTTCCATAACCGAAATCAAAGAGCAGACAGAGTTTAAAATCGGACAGACCACGCTGATGATAATTAAAACACCCGTTCTCCCCGATAAATAAATTGTGGCGTCAAGTTAAACTTTTTCTGAACTTACTGATCACCGCTGTTATTTTTAATTATTTTATCACCTCTCTAATATACATCCTAAATCCATATGCACAGATGCAAAACCGTGATTTTGTGATTACATTTTTGAACCTCTTTCTCTACTACGGTCCATTATGGATTCTGGTAAGCGGTATATTATTCTTCATTGTTCAATTT
>CBFDCH010000478.1:0-2954 GCA_965603235.1 uncultured bacterium
CGATCTGCGCCCAGCAGATGCAGTCCCTGGAAAATAACTCATCCACCTTCGACCAACTCAACACGGTTCCCCTGGGTTTAAGCGTGGACACATCGCCCAGTAAAAACGCATGGGCCAAAGAATTGGCAATCGAAAAGGTAAGACTACTGGCCGATTTTTGGCCACATGGAGGGGTGTCTCAGCAATTGGGGATTTTTCTAGAAGAAAAGGGCATTTCGCAGCGGGTCAACATCATTTTGGATGAGCAGCAGAAGGTGATTTTTATAAAGGTTTATCCAATTGGCGAGCTGCCCGACATCACTGAAATTTTGGACTGGTTAAAGAAATAATTTCAGGTCAACATTATCTTCAAACATAAAGGAGGTTGCCATGGAAGTACATGAGGCAATCAAACAGCGACGTGCGTTTCGTTCCCTAGATCCGGTTCCGGCAGATAAAAATCTTATCAGAGACCTGGCAGAACATGCCGCACTGTCACCCTCCTGTTTTAATTACCAGCCCTGGCGATTCGTTTTTGTCCACACTCCTGAGATGCTCGAACAATTATTACCGGCTATTTCCTCAGGCAATGCCTGGGCCAGCCGGGCATCGATGATCGTTGCTGTTTTTTCACAAAAAAAGGACGACTGCCTGATCAATGAGAGGGAATACTACCTCTTTGATACCGGAATGGCCACGGCGTTTTTACTGCTCCGGGCCACTGAGCTTGGACTGGTGGCTCACCCCATTGCCGGATTTAACGAAGTCAAAGTGAAGGAAGTTTTAAGTATACCCGAAGATTTCCGCCTCATTACCCTGCTTGTTGTTGGCAAAAAAGCGGATACCATTCATGCTGTGTTAAGCGAAAAACAGGCCGAGAATGAAGAGAAACGTCCTCCCCGAATCCCATTTGAAAAATTTGCCTTTTTTAATATTTACGAACCAGAATAAAACCTTTATTAATCATTTAAAAATAAAGCTTTATTAAGGAGGATTTATGAAAAAAAGAAGCAGTTACCTGCTAACCGGTATTCTCATCATAAGCCTTTTCTTTAATTTATCCTGTTCCAGGAAGGATACAGAGGTTGACTATTTTACAGCATTGCAGCAGCAGGTGGAGGCTCAGACAAAACTGGCGGCCAATATTATCAGCTATGAGAACATAGTCAAGGGCAAGGGGCCCGCAGGATACGGGGAGATGAGCGGCGCGCCATACAAACCCTCCTATAATGAGGATCCAGCCATCCCTGCTCAATGCTGGATTGAAACCGGATATGGTACTCAAAATGCCTGCAAATACTGCCACACCAATTATCTCGCTGACTTGAAACATGGCAACGCCTTCCCCATTGGTGAAGATCAGATTTTGTACAGTTTTCCCAGCCCCAATTTAAACCGGGTCAACTGGAAGAACCTCACCCATCCCCAGCAAATCCTCCAGCGCTTAAAGGAGGAAAATATCTCAGCTCCACAACCGGAAGATGAGGAAAATCTCTCCTATATCCGCAGTGACAACTGGTCAAAAACATTTAAAAAGGCCAGGCCCGGAAAAGATATGTCCTGGGACAATCGCTCGCAGAAGGGGGAACCCTTGCAATTATTTCCAGCTCTCGATCCCCAGCACCTCTTTCCCTATAAGGATGATCCAACCGATAAAAACACCCATGGCTACATCGATAAGGAGGGGTTTGTAAAGGATCAGAATGATCAATACACGGGCTGGCGGGCCGTAAACTTCTTTCCTTATGCTATATTTACTCCCCTGACCGGATCGGTAAGCGGCATTTATATTCGCCTGCCCAGAGCCTTTATGTCCCTTGAAGGCAAGATAGATATCTCTATCTACAAAAAAAATCTGGACCTGTTGGAAAAAAACATCAAGAATCTTCCGGTCCAGGAATCCACCTACTTTGGCAATGCCCGGAAGGTAAAAATGACCAGGGGATTCTACCCCAGGGGCACTGAATTTGCCCATCCGCTCCATTATGTTGATTTAAACGCTGATGGCCAACAAGGGCAAGCTGTGGATGGTGTTGTCAATAACCAGGGTAATGCATACGAGTTTCCCGGCACCCGCTCCAAACGGATTAAAGAGGTCCGCTACATGTACAAATGGAAAGATGTGGGAATAGATGAGATCGGGGATGTGGAAACAGAAGACGAATACCTCAAGGTTATCGGTAGAGAGGGTCAGGGTTGGATTGATAACAAGGCCGGATGGATTATTGCGGCCTATATTGAAAACAGAGAAGGTAATCTGCGTCCCCAAACCACAGAGGAACTGCTCCAGTGCCTGGGCTGCCACTCATCAGTGGGGGTTACCATTGACGCGGTTTGGTCATTTCAACGCAAATTACCCGGCGCATTGGGCTGGCAGGAGATGAACTACGGCTTTTACCAGCAAGATAAACCTGATAAGACCCATTTAAGTGATTTCCAAAACGAAAACATAGAAATGGGTGAATTGCAATACTTCTATTATTCTGTGGTGGGAGCCGACCTTTTTGGCGTCATGCCGCAGGAGATCAAGGAGGAACTGACACTCTACGCCGGTCAATCCCACCTGCAGGAAGAACTGCAGCTAAAGCATCCCCTGGCACTTATTTTTGATGATCACACCCTGAAACATACAAAGAAGGAGAAGCGGCACCAATTGCTCAAGGAGAGGGCACGGATTATGCGTCACTATGCCGGCAATTTCGCTTATCTGGCCTTTGATCTGGAATCCAACCGGAGTTTCATCAAAGGCAATATTTTTTATCCAAGCCCGGCAACCATGAAAGCAAATATCGCCGGATACCGCCGTATCGTTCTGGATCAGAGCTTTAACCTGGGCAAGGGGACCTTTGGCGCCACAGCAGATGCCATTCCCTTCACCCTGCGCTCCGACGGCACGGTAAAGAACAGCAAGGGAGAGCTAATACCAGCCGGGGAGGTCATTACCAGCCGGCCATGGAACAAAGAGGGTGTGGGTT
>CBFDCH010000479.1:0-2949 GCA_965603235.1 uncultured bacterium
TAGAACACTTTAAACGGGCAGTAAAAAGGGATTCAAAAGAACCTGAGTTTTTTGTAAAACTTGCCGCAGCATATTTCAAAATTAGCAATTACAAATCTGCAGAAAAATATTTAAAAAAGGCGGGAAGATTGGCAAGATCGCCCCAGGAACGCATCCTGTTCAATAAAAAGCTCAAATATATTTATTCACACCGCTCATAGAAGATAAACGAAGGGAACAGGCGAGCTATTATTTATTTTCTCTCCAATGCAATCGAGATTGTGCTGGGCTTTATTGTAAGAATTTAGGAATTATTTCAATCAAGACGGTTTTCATGGTTATTTCTCCCGTAGAGAGTTTTTCTAAAAAAAACAACTTGTATTTTTTGAGGAAACCCGGTCCAGGCATCCAGCTGAATTTACCTGTTCTTTTATCCAGTGTGGATCCAACAGGCAGATTCCTGAGTCTATTTCCAACAACCAGGTATCCCACAAGATGCTTACCAGGAACCCCCACCTGGATCTCTATTCTCTCTAACTCCGGGGTCTGCAGATGAAAAATGCCTTTCTTATCCGGATGTAGAATTCGTGGTAGATTTTCAGGATCAAAACCGATACCTACTTTTAAAGGTGTACCTTGGTTCGAAGACTGAGCCGTTGATAGACTTAAAAGGTCTAAAGCTTGTGGCCTTGGGCTCGGGGCTTTATGCCACTTGGATCCTGACAACTGTCTACTGCTCTCTAAATTTTGAATCATGAAATATCTGCTCCCAATTCCATCGGTGTTACCGGCATTGTCAGTGGCCGTCCAATGAATCGTATGCACCCCGTTTTCGTACCCCGCGGTGTCGAGATAAAACAGACCAACTGCGCCATTGCTGTTCGCATAGCCGGGGAATAATGTAGCGATATCTTCACGATACTTGTTATAAGTGGGATTCCCTACTTTCAGGCCATCAACATAGACATTGATGGTAGATCCGTCTGTTGGAATTTGATTGGGCTGCGGCGTCAATACCCAGCCCCAATTGATAAAGCTCCTCCCTGATGCCGGGCCACCCTGAGTCGGTGTATCATTGGTGCCAAAAGGCTTGACGGCATTTGTGTTATCACAGTAGACTGTCCTGGTTCCCAGGATGGTTTGGTTACCTTCAGCATCTGTTGCCACAGCATGGATTTTAAATTTCCCATTACCACCATTGGGTAAAAAATTTGTTAACATCATATAACCCCAGCCAGCCTTATAATTCATGGGGTAACTGGGATATGCAGCTTCGATATCCGGCCTTGCACCCTCGACAAATACCGCTTTTCCAATATAAATAAGGTTATTTGTCTCACCTCTGTAAATGCCAACATCCTTTACTCCTATATCGTCCAAGACCCACCCGGTTACGGGGATACTACCGGCAACGGTTATTTCATCAATGGGTGTTGCGAAATGGCCAAATGATGGAGAAGTTTGATCATTTTTGTAAACTTTAAGGATAACGGCAACTGTCTGGGGGGAATTTGCAGCATGGGGATCAGCGACGGTAATATTGCCAGCATACGTCCCTGCCGACAGGCCTGTGGTATCGACTGAAACTGTAACATCCCCGGCGCCTGTTCCGGAAACCGGATTGCAATTGACCCAGGGTTGATTGGCTGATACAGACCAATCCAGGTATCCTGTTCCGCTTGCATCAATAAAAAAATGGGAAAGAGTCGAAAAGTCAGCTGCAGCACCGAAATATAATTCATCTCTATTTAATAGTATAATCAATGAGCTTTCCTCATATATAGTGAAATAATAATCACTCATATCCCGCGGGAATCCTCCATTGCCAGTTATTCGTATTCTGACTTTTTCCAGTGATTCATTGGGAACGGTCCATTGAAACATACCGTCATTTAAAGCATCAGATGCTATAGTAATCCATTCTCGATCGTCATGTTCATAAAATCCGGAAGAATATTCAATTTTAACCGGACCAATATTTCCCCGAGACACCCATTTAACCGAGTGTTTATTATTTCCAATCAAAGCTTCTTCTCCATTCGGCGATGTTACCTGGATGAAAGGAGAGTTGCCGGTCCTAAAATTTGCGGTAATATGCGCCGTGGAATTAAAAACTTTCCTGTTGTCGGCTGCACAATATTCACCCTCTGGAACCCCTGTCGGAACCCCTTCATAGAATTCATCGGGATTGGAGAAAAAGGGAATTACATTTCCATAAGCCATTATGGTGACACCAAGACCAGGAAGCACATGCCCATGATTGTAACTGATTCTTTGACCATTCTCGTCAAAACAGAATGGATTGGGAGGCGAGGGTGCAAGCGAATTATAGCAGTCATGGATACCTCCCATAACATGTCCAAGCTCATGAGCAAAAACCATTCCACCTGAAAAACCTGCATAAGTGCTGGCGATGGCAAAGGCATACGGAGCAAAATTTTGTGCCCAATCACAGTTTAAATATGCACTACCGGCAGGTCCACCAACATCTGAGCGCTTTATGCCAACTACTATATCTGCTCCATATCTATCCCTTAGTGTATGAACATTATCGATAATCCCGTCATTTGGATTACTTAAAACCGCAATAAAATCATGCTCAGTTTCATCGAAATCAAGTTCTTCGATATGAACCAGTCTGATTTGTTGAAATATCCCACTGTTTTTGTATGACAGGTTGGTAAAAGAAAAATAAAAATCAATACGGGGTATTAAAAATTCCATGCCACCTACTTCTTCACGACTTTTGGGAGTGAAAACCACCATAACATCGATAAACGGTTCAATCTCTTTTTTTAAATAATTTTTGTTTACTTTTTGATCTTCATTGATATGAACCAATCTAAAATCATCCTGATCCAATAAAGGGTAGCCGGTATCTACTTCCTGAATTTGGTGCAATTTATCCCCACAAGGTAATATTTGAATGGATTTCTCCGGAGTAAAAATTAAACCTTCAATTTTTCGTTC
>CBFDCH010000480.1:0-2947 GCA_965603235.1 uncultured bacterium
AACTTCTCCTTCATTTTATTGTGCTCCAACCACATGATGTAAGGGAAAAATAACAGGTAATAGGCAAAAAAGATCAAATAGGTATAAATGGTATTTCCAGCGATGGCAAAGCCCAGGCCAATTAGAAAATTCCCAAAGTACAAGGGATTCCTGGTAAGTGAATAAGGGCCCTGTGTTGCCAGTTCTGTATTTTTATTGATAAAACCAGATGACCAGGCACGGAAAACCATGCCCCCTATAATTAGAAAAAATCCGACGAAGAGTGTACGGGCTGTGGGCACGGAAAAACATATTACCCCAAGCATACATACAATTCCCACCAGGGAGCGATACCTGATTATAATCTCACTTTTCCGTTTCATCGATTTTATTCACCGCATCAATTATGTCAATGGTTTTTATGGCTTTTAAACACTCCATTTTATCACACTTCTTTTTATAACAGAAACTACAGGGAATTTTGTGGTAAATTGAAAAACTACGCTCCAATAAAGATCCATTTCGACTGGGCCGTGAGGGTCCGAAAATCCCAACAGATGGAACATTAACCATATCGGCAATGTGCATGGCAAGTGTGTCAGCGGTGATTATCATGCGACTCCGTTGAATAAAATTTATCAGCTGTGAAAAACTGAAATATTCGCTGACCGCTGCCTCGGTTTTCTGAGACAGATATTCCGCTCGCTCTTTTTCCAGATTATTCCCCCACAACAATACCAGTTTGAATTGGGATTGGAGTTCGGAGATAATATCTTGATATGTCTGCAAAGGCAGAATTTTACTCTGCCAACCGCCCCCCACATTCAGGATTATATATTTTTGACCAATCAGGTTGTTTTTGCTATAAAAATCCTGAAGTTTACCATCCGTCACCAGTTTTTTAAGGGGATAATCCAGAGCGTCACCTGGATGACCTGTTAAAAAGTCCTTTGTCAAATGGATGTTTTTGTAAATCACATGCTGATTTTCGTTATAGGCGGAGGCCCGGTGATTGTACAAAAATCGGGCAATGGGTTCTCTGAGATTTGATTTATGGAAACCCACCGAATATCCCCTCAAACGGTTTGTTATCAAAGCTGATTTTATTAAACCCTGAAAATCAAAGAGCAGGTCAAAACTGTGTTTATGCTGTTTAAAAAAACGTCTGACCTCCTTGAGCTTACTCCATATCCCTTCCCTCTTCAAGTGAATGGGAAAGATAGCATCCAGCCCCTTAAAATTTTCTAAAAGTTCTGCTGCCGCAGGTTCCGCGATCCAGCTTATGCGGGCCTCCGGAAAATTCCGCCTCAATAGGGCAAAGGCGGGGATGGTATGAATAACATCACCCAGTGAAGAGAGTTTAATAATACCTATTCTATCGGTTTTCATGGATTATAGCATGAGGATGTGGTGAATGATCTCTGAAGTGGACCTCACCTTGCCACCGCCAACAATGGCAATTTCTCCTCCATAGGAACGAACGGTCTCTTTCTCGGGCACCGTGTCCACCGTGTAATCCGATCCCTTGCAGTGAAAATCAGGCTTTAACTTCAATAACACCTGATCGACCCGTGGTTCGTCAAAAACAGTCAGGTAGTCAATACATGCCAGGGCAGACAAGATCATGATCCGTCCATCCTGATCAATAAGCGCCCTGTTTTCCCCTTTTAGCCCCCTGAGTGATTTGTCGGAATTGATGGCCACAACCAGCAGGTCTGCCAATCCTTTGGCTTCTTTCAGATAACGGATATGGCCCACATGAATCAGGTCAAAACCGCCATTGGCAAGCGAAATGGTTTTCCCTTCCTGGCGCTGACGGTGTATGATGGGAGTTAATTCCTCCAAAGGGTGGAATTTATGGCAGAGCATCTAATAACTCTTGGGTATTAATTGGATAAGCGCCTTCCTTCATAACAGCCAATCCGGCTGCGATATTTGCCAGCTGTGCTGAGGCAAACAGATTGGCGCCACTGGCTTTGGCCAAGCTGACCACAGATATAACGGTATCACCGGCCCCGGTAACATCCACAATATTCGCAGAACCGAAAATATCAAGCGGTTTTGGATCCAGCCCTTTTTCAAATACGATCATCCCTTTATGTCCCCTTTTCAAAATGATACCTTGAGCTCCAAGTTCAGCCATAAGACTTTCCCCGGCCAGGCAAAAATCCTCCTCTGTTTCAAAGGGATTACCGGGAAATATTTTTTTAATCTCTGGTTCGTTTGGGGTGGCAATCGTAATGGGTCTCAGTGAGAGGAGGTTTTTTCTGGAATCCACGATGATCGGATGGTTTGAAAATTTTTGCCGCAGATCGTGAAAAATCTCCGCATTTACCGATTCCGAGAGGTAATCAGACACCACCACAACCTTAAAATCAGCTAAAAGGCGCTTAAGGCTGGCCCTTATATGTTTGGCTGCATCTAAAATAATCTTGCTCTTATTCAGGGTATCAATCCTTAGAACTTGCTGTTTTTTTGTGTTTTCACCTCCAGAGAGAATACGGCTCTTTTTGGCTGTTTTATACCCGGGAACTTCCAACAAATATTTTGTTTCAATATTATGCTGCCGTAATAATTCCTTCAATAAACGTCCGTCAGCATCATCCCCGATTAAACCGATCGGCAGAGGTCGACCGGCAAGTGTTTTTACGTTCATAGCCACGTTGCCGGCACCCCCCAGGTGGAATGAGTTGGTCTCAAATTCCGTGATAATAACCGGGGCTTCACGCGAAATGCGGCTGGTGGAGGTAAAAATATACTCATCCAGGATGAAATCTCCCCAGATTATGATGGGCTGGTCTTTGAAATTCGCCAATATCTCTCTCAAATTACCACTCATCTTTTGATGGTACCAAATCTAAAATTGGCAGTCAAGCTGGAACCCGAACCCATTGAGGGTCAATTTGTTTAAATATATTGAATATTTAATCGTTTTATAGTAAATATATAGAAGTGTGAACAAGGAGGA
>CBFDCH010000481.1:0-2947 GCA_965603235.1 uncultured bacterium
AGGGTTATATAATTGGAAATATGGCAGGAAGGTTCGTACTTTATCGTCCCATTTGAGCTTGCCTTTCTCGACCAGCATAGCCAGTGCGGCGGAGGTAAATGCCTTGGTGTTGGAGGCAATGGCGAACAGAGTATGCTCATCCACTTTACCCCGCCTGGACAACTCTTTTAAACCATATCCTTTGGCAAAAATCAGCTTGCCGTCTTTTACTATGGCAACGGACATGCCCGGGACACGCCATGTTTTGCGGGCGCTTTCGATATAACGGTCCAATCCGGCCAGATCAATGGCTTTGCCTGAAGTTTTGCCGTATTGGTAAATTGGCAAAGTTAAAAGCAGTGAAAATAACACAATCAACCATAAGGCCGCATTGCTGAACCGATATTTTTGTTGATAAAGGGGATATTTTTTCATGTGAAAATCTTACCTGAGAAAAAGATTATTTTCAAACTAAATAAAAAAAGCTGAAGCCGTTAGCGGTGCTTGATTCCCTTTCCCAGGTTTCTTTAGAGCAACTGTTTAGCCTTTTGACCTTATTTGTTTTAATTCGATTATTTTAACCAGGATTTAACTTCTTTGCCGGTTTGAACCTCGGACTTGGTCATGTACAATTCATGGTTTTTTTCAATCTGCTCAAGATCATAATAATAGTTGGCCATAATTCCCAGTGATTGATCCATCCCTTTTGCAGAAATATCCCCCATCCAGTTTATTCTACGCAAAAATGCCCCATTAGTAAGATGAAAATTGGCCACCGGATCCTTTGCCTTTTCTCCCCTCTTTTCATGAACAAGGTATTGGGCACATAACTTCATGAGGGCCGGTTTGAACCGGTCAGCCAGTTCCTGATCTTTAGCCCAAGCCGCATCCAGTATGTCTCGGTCCAGGTCTAGTTTTTTTATTAAAGAATTATTATCTGAATCCAACTGCACCTTCAGCCATTTCTTAAACCCCGGAATCGGCGACAGGGTGACAAAGTGTTTTAGATTCTTCAATACGTGGGTCAATTCCCGAACCACACGTTTTATCAAAAAATTTCCCAGGTTGATACCCGCCAATCCCCTTTGGGAGTTGGATATCGAGTAGAAAACCGCAGTATCAGCCTCCGCTGCAACAATGATTTCAGCAGTTTCATCAAGAAGAGCCCGGATATTGTCCGGTATTCTGTCGGTGAGAGCCACCTCTACAAAGATGAGCGGTTCATCGGCAATTTTGTGGTGAAAGAAGGCAAAGCAATAGCGGTCCGAATCGAGCCGGTTCTTCAGATCCTGCCACGATTTTATCTCATGAACCGCCTCATATTCAATCAACTTCTCCAGCAGAGAAGCTGAAGATTTTTGCCAGGTGATCTCCCTTAAATTGAGCAGCCCCACATCAAACCATGAAGCGAGAATCCCTTTAAGATCGGAATCGAGTTTTTTTAGATAGGGACTGGTCTTCCTTATGGGCAGTAGGTCTGCCCTCAAATCGATAAGGAATTTAAACCCATTGGGCAGGGAGCTGAACTTTTTTAATAACCTGATATTGGCGGGAACCAGGGCCGCTGACAAATCGATCTGCAGCTGTAACCGCTCCCCTTCATCTGTGGCAGCTTCTAATTTTTTATAAATCTGCTGGATTTTACGCCACTCGAGCTGGAATTCATTGGCCAAAACATTGAGAAACCGTTCACGGCCAATTTTGCTGAGATTCATGTAGGTCATGGCTAGATCCACAGCCTGGGCCCGGCAGGAGACTTCGCCTCCCGGAGCCAACAGGCACTGGCCAATCGTTTTTGCAAGAAAAGCCTGGTCTTCTTCAGGCAGGTCAGGATGGATTTTGCCGGTGATCATCCGCCGGGTCAAACCCAACAGATCTCTCCAGGTGCGCTTTAATTCCTCAATGGTCCTGCGGCTGAATCCCATCAGCGATTTATCTTGTTTGTCATCTGTTTCCGGTCTCTCCATATCGATCCTCCATAAAATATATGCGCTAATCAACAAACAAAATCAACCCCTTACCATCTTTACAAATGAGAGGAATTACCATAAAATATGGTTATGAACTATCCGAAAAAAGTGGAAGTGGGTGATATCACGGTAAGGGACGGATTTCAGCATGAAGAAATATTCATCCCCACCGGCGCCAAATTATGGATGGCCGAGCAACTCATTCTGGCAGGTTTTAAACGGCTGGAAACCACCAATATGGGCAATCCCAAGGGTATGCCGCAATTCGCCGATGCTGATGAACTGATGAAACAATTACGGCGCAGCAAAAAGGTGAACCATCTGCTGGATGATGTGGAAATCACTATTATCACAATCAGGGAGCGGGCTATTGAACGGGCCATTCAAGCCAAAAAGGAAGGCTTCGGACCAGACCGGATTTTACTGATGGTGTCCACCAGCGAGGCCCATCACCGCACCAACTCCGGCTTAAGCCTGGCCGACTATTGGAAAATGAGTGAGGAATACATAAAAAAGGCGCACGACGCGGGCATCAAGGTGAATGGAACGGTCAGCACCATCTGGGGCTGCCCCATCATCGGACCCACTGACATAAAAAAAGCTCTTGAATTTACCCAACGCTGGCTCGATATCGGGGCAGACGATGTTGAGCATGCGGACCATGACGGTTCCGCCGCTCCCAACCTGGTATATGATTATTTTTCAATGATACTGGATAAGATCCCTCAACCGGAGAAACATATCGCCCATTTCCATACCACCCGAGGATGGGGTCTGGCCAACGTGCTGTCAGCACTCCAGGCCGGTATGGTTCGTTTTGAATCCTCTCTTGGGGGACTGGGTGGACAACCGGCCAATTTTGTGGACGGAGTACCTGTGACTGGTACCGGTGATTATTACTACAAGGACCCGGGACTGGCCGGACTTGTGTCCACCGAAGATATGCTGGTCATGATGGATGAAATGGGTATTGAAACCGGTCTTGACATAGATAAGGT
>CBFDCH010000482.1:0-2945 GCA_965603235.1 uncultured bacterium
GGCTTTTGGGCCTGGAAGCTGCGGGCGCTTTGGCCAAAAGAAAGGTGGATGTTACCCTTTTGGAAGGGTATGGCTGGCTGTTGCCCCGGCAATTAAATAAAAAAGCCGCTGCCCTGCTGGAGCAGCAGATTGCCTCGCTGGGCATTCAATTAAAAACCAAAACCAGGACCAGGGAGATCGTGGGTGATGAGCGGGTAAAAGGGGTGTTGCTCGAGGATGACACCCTGATACCGGCTGACCTGGTTATTATCACCACCGGTGTCCGCTCCAACAGTTATATGGCCCGGCTGGCCGGGCTGGAGGTTAATAAGGGTATTGTAGTAAGCAACCATCTGCAGACCTCGAATGAACACATATTTGCCGCCGGTGATGTGGCAGAGCATCAGGGTATTTCTTATGGCACCTGGGGGTCTTCTCAGTTCCAGGGTAAAATCGCCGGCATCAATGCTGCCGGAGGAAACGCTGAATTTGCCGGCATCCCCCGCTCCAATATGTTAAAGGTATTGGGGGTCGACCTTTTCAGCCTGGGGCAAATCACAGCCGAAGATGCCAGTTACCGGACTTTTGACGGCACCATAGGGGATAACTATTTTTATTTTGTGTTCCGGGACAGCCACATGCTGGGTTTTATCTTCCTGGGAGATACCAGTTTGTCCGGCCAGGCCAAACATATTGTGGAAGGCAAGGTGGACTGCTCCTCCCTGTTAAAGGGACCTGTTGACATTGATAAGATTTTAACCTTTATTTCCACCCATACAAATTAAATCCAAAGGATCTGAAAATTGCCTTTTGACAACCTTGACAGAGAGCTGAAAATGGGTTATTTTAAACTTTGAAAATCAAAATATCATATTTTTTCAAACCATTTGCATATCAGAAGTTCAAGAATAAAAATAATATCGGAGGAAACAAATGATCAAAGGCAATGTCTTTAAACTGATAGTCCTGTTAATCTGTTTAACCTTAATTCCTGCCACCACTGTGGCCAAGACCAAAAAGGAAAAAAAAGTTGAACCCTATCAGTTCAAAACCATCAAAAAACTTAAACACACCCCCATCGTTAGCCAGGGAAGAACCGGCACCTGTTGGTGTTTTGCCACCATCTCCTTCCTTGAATCAGAGGTGTTGAGACAGGGAAAAATAGACAAACTTAACCTTGCGGAAATGTTTGTGGTGCGCCACACTTACCCCAAAAAGGCCCAGAATTTTGTGCGCATGCATGGTAGTGCTTCCTGGGGCCAGGGGGGCCAATCCCACGATGTCATCGACCAGATGAGAGAGTTTGGTATTGTACCGGAGGCTTTATACGATGGCAAAAAAATTGGCGAAAAGAACCATAACCACAGCGAGATGAACCGGGTATTAAAGGGAATCCTGGACGGGGTACTTAAAAGCAGGCGACCCACGCCGGTGTGGACGGACGCCATTAATAAAGTACTGGATATCTACCTGGGCGAACCGGTCAAGGAATTTGAATACAACGGCAAAAAATATACTCCCCAAAGTTATTTGAAATCTCTGGGACTGAACCTGGACGACTATGTTGAACTGGCCTCCTGCACCCACGTCCCCTTTTACGCCAAATTCCGTCAGGCTGTCCCTGACAATTGGACCTACAACAGCAATTATTACAATGTACCCCTGGATGATCTGGAAGCAGCCGTTGATCATGCCATTAATAAAGGTTATACCGTTTCCTGGGATGCTGATGTCAGCGATCCCTACTTTACCACCAAAAAATTGTGTGTGGCCGTGGTGCCGGGAAAAGATGATGCTGATAAAACCGAAAAGGAAAGAAAGGCGACGATCAAAAGCCCAATTAAGGAAAAGGTGATAACCCAGGAATTGCGCCAACAGCATTATAACAACTTTAAAAGCACTGATGATCATCTGATGCACCTGGTGGGTATTGCCAAGGATCAGCTGGGCAACAAATACTATATCATTAAAAACTCATGGGGCACCAAGGACAGGAAGTACAAGGGCTATTACTACATCTCCAAATCATATTTCCGGCTGAGAACCATCAATATCATGTTCAATAAAAACAGCCTGCCCCCACAAATAAAAACCAAGTTGGGATTATAAAAAATCTTGCCATAACCAGGGGCAGATTTTCTGCTCCTGGTTATTCGAATTTGGCTTTTTTTTATTTCCCCAGTTCCAGGTAGAACTGGTTGCCTTTTTCCTTTTTGGCCACGATTTTAAATCCGGTTTTTTTTGCCAGTTTCAGATAGTGTGACAGGCCCTGCCCCTTTTCCGGCCAGCGAACACCATAACCGGTTTTAATCTCTTTCCCCGGCAACTTAACAATAAGGGGAAATACAGCCCTGTCTTTCTTGGGATTTGTCCGTACTGGAAATATAACATCCCAAATCAAAAGACGACCTCCCGGGGCCATGACCCGGTAAAGTTCCTGGAATACTTTGTCGTGATCCGAAGGTTTGATATACATAAAGGTGAAAAATACCGTGGTAATGTTAAAGGTATTATCGAGAAATTTCAAGTCTCTGCCGTCCATGATGATCTTTAACGGACCAGGAGGCGCCTCTTCCAACTCTCTTTTGCTGATATCAATGGCAATCACCTGCTTCCCTTTCAATTGCCCGATCACCCCTTCGCCGCCACCGCCAATATCCAGTATATAGCCACTGGCCTTAAAATTATCCACGATCACAACCTGCTGCTTAAAGAAGCGATACCTCTCCATCGATACCTTTTTGTGAGGGTCGCCCTTTTTTTTGCTCTCTTGCGGGTGAATGGCAAAAGCATATGATGTCAAGACCATTACCAGTATGACTATAAAAGTACTTTTTGTCCCCTTTCTCATATGGACCTCCTGTGGACAATTCCACTCATAGATACGCCATCATAAAAAAATGGTTTATAGGTAAAAAATTATTCGTAAATCACTCCTACAATAATTCTTTTCTTTACAGAGCCAA
>CBFDCH010000483.1:0-2945 GCA_965603235.1 uncultured bacterium
AGTCGGTGCAGGGACAATATCCGAAGCCGTACCAAATCCCCAGCAGGGACCAGGAGAGGCCGGTGATCAATAAGGTAAACAAATTAATCTTTCGTGTTTTTTGCCAGATCCAGCCAAATAGATTAAAAAAGATCAAAAGGGTATGAAAAACATAGAAAAATATATCCAAAAAAGCTGCCATGGCGACATTCTAGCATGAACGCTTTACATATATAACCTATTTTTACTGAATGTTTGTGGGTGGCTCCCAGTAGAGGCAGTATTTATTGGGTTGGCTGTTGATTGTGATGAAGACCTCTTTGTTGCCATACTCTGGACCCAGCACGCAAATATTCTGCTGAGGAATATGAAATTTACATTCAAAGCAGAAAGTTTTAAAGGAGGGATCCCGTTGCAGCCGCTCTCTGATTGCCATCTCCCTCTTTTTTTTGATTTGTAACCGTTTTTTTTTAGCACTCTTTTTTTTCATAGACAGGTTCAGTAAAAAAACAGCAGCGGCCAGCAGGGAAATCACATATAAAAAAATCAACAATTTGGAAACCACAATGACACGAAACACTCCCATGCCAATCAGGGTCGAGCAGATGATGATCCCCAGCTCAGCAACACCAATTGAAAGATAGGCCAGTTTTAAGCAGATGAAAAAGATGAAGATATAGATCATGATCACGCCGGGTGCCCGGGCGAAAAAGAGGATGGTCAGGGGCACGGGTAAAGCGATGAATGAGCAGAGCATCATTTTTTTTAAGTCCCTGGCCCCTTCAAAAATCAGCTCCCCCAGATTCAGGCGGTCGGCCAGCCAGACTCCCAGCCAGGAGAAGGTGACGTTACAGAAATAGAACAAAATCCCAAAAAACAGATATGTCTTTAACGGCATCGCTTGTGGCCTCTTGTTACTATATTATACGCCAATCTTCGAAGAATATTCTATTTGATTATTTATTCAGGTAGAGAACTACCGGTAAAACAAAATCGGAGTCCAAAGAGGTAATGGGATCACCCTTGCCGCCGTCATCGTCGCGGTCGGTTCCCAGGCTGTAGAGTATTTGTTTTTTCTCGTGCCAAATATAGGGTTTGCCTGAACAGGGGTCCAACAGGATTTGATAGGTTTTTAATCCCTTCAGGTTTTCCAGGATTGATTGATCCGGATTGTAGTGCAGATGCAGGTCGGCTGAGATTCTGACCATATCATAGGTGGTCAGCAGTGAGTAGGATTTTAAAACCATGGCAAAGTTGCTCTTGGCTGATCCCTTAAGGTGCCTGCTGGCCCAGCTTTTTCCCACCGGATTCTGCAGCCACCATAAGATTCCTTTTTTTGGATTTTTTGGTTTAAACTCCTCAAACCATTTGTAAGGAGCTGTTTTTTCAAAACTGATCAGGTATTTAAAATAGTCCTCATAGTATCTCTGGGTACGGTTGTTTTGCATAAGCAGTCTGGTGAATAATTTTTCAAACCCCGATATCTCCAGGAGATAGCTTCGTTTTTGAAAATATCTCCTGTTCCCCGGAATGCCCTCATAATTTTCCAGACTGGTGGTGCCGAATTCTTCATAAGTCATGTCGGGCATGGCCTGGAGAATTTGTTCATATACCTCCTGGGGGCAATTGGGCTGGTTCATCAAGCTGGCCATGGCCCACAGCGGGATCTTGGCTGCGGCTTTAAAAATCAGATTGGTAATTATCAAACGGGCTGATTTGTTGTGCCGCTTGGCAAAGTCCAGCTGTTGTATCAGGTTGGTCACTGCCTGCTGCCAGTTACCATCCAAAGCTTCAGCCAGTTGGATAGATGTGTAAAGCTTCGTCATGCGCAGCCAGTGCAGCAGGGGAATAGTTTTCATGTCTAAATGGTCCAATGAGGAGAGATCGTTGAAGGTCTCACTTGCTAACGCCCTTTCATATCGTTCGATAAATATCTTTTTCTCCTCTTTCATCTGTAAAAGGGTGTCCTTGTGCTGAAGGACGTGGAGGCATTTGTCCTGGCGAAAGTCATTGGGCCAGTTGATGGCCTTCATCTGCTCTGCTGATTGGGGAGAACCTTTCCAGATCCTTTTCTGGTTTTTCGTGAAGTTAATTAATTCCTTAGAATCTTTGATTTTAAATTTAGTAGAAAAAATTTTATTGTACTTTTTTATTGTTTGCTCCTGATAAATATCGACACTTTCCGGTTCCTGCATGGCACACAATAAATAAAATCCGTCAGTTGCAGTCAAGGCAGGTAGACTGCTTTGATCTTGTTCGACGGGTATGGCTTTGGTGTCAATCTGGTTAAAAACCACATACACAATTAGAACCACCATGACAATCAATAAGGATTTTAAAATTTTTTTCTTCATTTTTTTCTCCTGAAGTCGTATTTTAACTTTCCACCATTAATGTAATTCAATTCCATTGAGAAAAGGTGTTTATGAGGTAATAAAAAGGTAATCTTTTGGTAAAGGAGACATTACAATGTCCGGGCCGCTAATATTTAAATTTGTAGCCCGCTCCGTGAACAGTGAGAATATGAATGGGGTTTTTGGCGTCCTTTTCGATTTTACTGCGCAGCTTAACAATGAAGTTGTCAATGGTCTTGGGAGAGGGGAAATATTCATCCCCCCAAACCTGGTCAATAATCTGGTTGCGGCTGACCACTTTTTCCGGATTGGTTATCAACAATTTTAGGATTTCCAGTTCCTTGGGAGAGAGGGGCAATTCCTGATCCCCCCTCTTTACCACGAATTTATCAAATAAAATTTCCACGTCTCCCACCGTTACCGGCACGATTTGTTCAGTTGAAGTATTGGTCCGTTTTAGTATGGCTCTCACCCTGGCGATCAATTCCTTGGCGCTGAAGGGCTTGGTCACATAATCATCAACTCCCAGCTCAAATCCCAGCAGCTTATCGCTTTCCTTGTTTTTGTCGGTAAGCATCACAATTGGCACCTGCTTATCCTGGGAGCGAATTT
>CBFDCH010000484.1:0-2942 GCA_965603235.1 uncultured bacterium
AAGTACTGCGCGTACGCCTCGCCACCGCCGAACGCGCTGATCGCGTCGCTCAGCGGCCTGGCCTCGGCCTCGTAGTCGAGCAGGATGACTTCGGCGGCAGCTTCGCCGCGGGAGACCAGGGCGGCGGCGGTCTCCCGGGCGGCCTCGAGCGCGAGCTTGGCGACCGCGAACCGCTTGTCGGCCTCGGTCAGGGCGGCCACACCGGCACCCTTTTTAAATAGTTTTTCCGGAAAGATTCCCTGGATCAGAGTAGTCAGCCATTCCCAAAATCTTTTTACATAGTACATGATTTTCTGCAACAAAGTATAACGGCGAAAATCAAAATCTTTTTTATTAATTTTTTCGGTTTTATATTTGGAATCCATGACAAAATCCTCCCCTGAGGTTCAGAAAATGGATAAAGTTATGATATATTAGCAGCACCATTCCGCTCTAATGGTAGGATTTTCCAAAAATTTTGTCAACAGGCCAGGTTTTGAACCCTCCCGTCGCCCACCGATTATTTTTCAGATCAATCTTTTGATAACATTACTGCGCAGTGAAAAGGTAAATTCAGAAGTGAAGTGGTAAACACAGTAGGCCTTCCCTGATTCTTCCCTTTTTTGCGACTTTTTTTCATGCTGCAGTGGAAATTCCTGGATTCCCATGCTACAATAGTGATGTAAGGAATCTAGTCTAAGGTAAGGAATAAAATGATTGTAGCAGCTAAAATCAGCAGTAAGGGGCAGCTCACCCTGCCCAAAAAAGTGAGAAAGTACCTGCAGATACAAACCGGCGACACCCTGATTTTTGAGGTGCATGGCAAACACCTGGTGATACGCAAGTCCGGTACAGTGGAGCAATTGTTTGACAGCCTGCCTCCCCTGAAAAATAATTATAAAACCGAAATTCCGGTTGATATTGCGCTGGAGGCAAAGAAATAAAAATGAAGTACCTGGCGGATACCTCCTTCATTCTCAGCCTGTTTGTGGATGACTCGCGCAGCAAAAAGGCCAAGGCCACCTATTACAAAATGAAAGTAAGAAAGGAAAAGGTTTACATCCCCATGGTAGCTATCATTGAAGTGGTCTATGTTTTGGAGAAGTACTACCGTCTCCCGCGCCGGGAGGTTGCGCGCTACATCTACTCCATTCTGGATACCTCCATGTTCGAGGTGGAAAAATACTCCATGCTCTACCAGGTCATGGAAGAGTACCAGCACCACCCCGCCATTAACCTTGGCGATTTGCTGATTGCCGCGGAAGCGGATCAAAAAAATATTCAGCGTATTTTAAGTTTTGATTCCCACTTTAAATACCTATGACACCCATTCACTGATGTCTAAAAGATACTCCCTGGAAAGGGAAAAAACCATTGATGACATTCTAAAAAAACGGCTGGCACCTATTTCAGCAGAGGAGCTGTCAGAGCAATTGGGTGTGGACAGCCGGACCATCCAGCGGGATATTCGCAACCTGCGTGATTTTTACTCGATGCCCGTACTCTCCCACAAGGGGGTCGGGTATTACTACGATGAGGCGGGAAAGGGAAAAAAGTTTCCCATAGTCAATAAAAAACTCTCCGAGGAGGAGATTAAATCACTGGTCATGGCTTACCGCCTCTCCGCCACCATCCCCCACCAGGACCTGAAAAAAAACATCCGCCAGATATTCGACAAGATTTCCCATTTCGTGGATTTTGACCTGCTGAAGCTGGAAAATAAAATTTCCTTGAAAAATGTCCGTTACTACCAGGTGGACGCCGCTATTTTTGCCTCAGTTATCGATGCCCTGCGCCGATCAGTGAAACTAAAAATCAGCTATCGCTCCAACAACAAAAACCAGGAGAGCACCCGCACCATTCAACCCCTGCACCTGGTCATCTACATGGGCAATTGGCACCTGCTGGCTCTCTGTGAACAGAAGAATGACATCCGCATTTTTGCCCTCTCGCGTATACAAAAAATCGAGGTCCTAACCAAAAAAATCAGCCATCCCGTTGATGTCAAAAAGATTAAGGATCTTGTTTACCGCTCATATGGCATTTTTTTAGGGGGAAAACAGATCAAGGTAGTGCTCAAATTTGCCCCGCAGGTGTATGGTATTGTCAAAGACCAGGTCTGGACCTTTGACCAGAAGCTGGAGGAGAACAAGAGCGGTGAGATCACCCTCACCCTGGCTGTGGCCGATTTTACCGAAATCAAGCGGGACATCCTCTCTTTTGGCGAACATGTGCAGGTGGTTCATCCGCCGGAATTAAAAAGAATCATTCAAGATTCGATTGAAAAAATGGCAAAAATTTATTAATTCCTCTTTTTTCCTGTTAACGACACGTTTTGTCATCCGGGAATTCTATATCGGTTGCAGGAGGAAATAATGATTGATATTTCACATGCAACCCAACAACCCTTGTTTGCCAATTTTCCGGTTGTAGCTGAGGAGAATGAACCGCTAATCTATGGTTCTTACAGCTACAGCGCCAATGCCGGCCTGCCGGCCAGACTGGAAGAATTGGAATCCGGTCTCTTTTCCGATGACAATACTATCAAGGAGAAGATCCGCAAGGCCTATACGCGGCTCGACCTGGACCGGGTGCTGCAGTTGACCCGCTTCCTGCTGGCCACCACCCACTCAATGGGTAATTTACTCAATAAAATCAGGGACACGGAATTGCTGCGCCGCCGGCTGGAAGAGATTCATGAAGATGAAACAGCCCCGCTGCAGGATTTGTTAGAAGAATTCGCAACCTGCGCCACCTCTCTGCCGCGCCTGGCCATCATCGAGGGCCTTCACGGAAAAATCACCACAAGGACCAAATCCCTCCCGCCCGATTTTGACTGATGAATGGTATGTTTGTTTTTCCCCAAAAAATCTCAAGTTCTGAGATTTGCATTTTATGGCGGATTTATTTAGAATGATAATTTCCGGGTATTTTCCATGAGGAGAGTAAAATGATCATAAAAC
>CBFDCH010000485.1:0-2932 GCA_965603235.1 uncultured bacterium
CCACGGTAATGATATTTCTCAACACACGCGTGGCATTGTCAAAAAAGAAAAATTTCAGTGGTGTGTATTTTTTTAAGAGTTTGATGGTGAGATAAATGACTGCCGGACCGGCCACACAGGCAGAGGCCAGGAAGCGGGGGGCAATAATGGCCGAATTCCAGAATGGCTTGGCGCCCAGCCCGTTATAGAGAAATGCGGTCACCGTGTGCAGGGAAAAGGCCCAGAACACGGAGAGGTAAATGACCCAGATATAATACTTCTTTTTTGGCGGAGTTCCCCTGAACTTCATAAATAACAGGTAAAACACCACGTATATGTTCAAAATAAAATACCCGTTTAAAACGATGACATCCCAGGTCAATATCGATGAAGGCCAGTTAAACAGGCCGATAATGGGAATCATATGAAACATGCGGTCAGGCCTGCCGATATCCACCATAACAAAGAGCTGGCAGACAACGATGGCGGCAATGGCCAGCAATTCCCCGAAGATGACGATTTCATGTATCGATTTTTTATTGTAAATATAAGAGGGAATGACCAGCATAACTGCTCCGGCGGCCACTCCAACCATAAAGGTGAAGTTGGAGACATAGAATCCCCATGATACCTGGTCGGTCATGCCTGTCACGCCAAGCCCGTCAGCCAGTTGGCGGCAGTAAAAATGAAACCCCAGCAGGGCCAGGCCTCCCAGTACAGCGAGCCAGATGTAGTATCGCTTGGAGCCCTTTAAGGTATTGGCAACCAGGACCTTCAAGAATCGGATAAAATCATTTATTTTCATTTTCGTCAGTCAAAATAGTAAAAGAAGCGGGGAATGGTCCCCAATTCCTCTTTAAATACATATACACTCTTGTTCTCAATAATATAGCGGACAGAACTGCGCTGATCGTTCAGGTCGCCGAATTTCCGCGCCCCGGTTGGGCAGGCTTCCAGGCAGGCGGGCATCAGCCCTTTCCTTGTCCTCTGGATGCAAAAGGTACACTTTTCAATCACCCCGGTTGGGCGGATGCGATTCCCCAGATATGCCTGCTCCGTGTTGATCTCAGAGGATTTGATGCGGGGTTTATAGAAATTGAAACGGCGGGCATAATAGGGGCAGGCGGCCTGGCAATAGCGGCAACCGATACACCAGTTGTAATCAACCACCGTGATTCCGTCCTCTTCCTGCCAGGTGGCCCCTACCGGACAGACCTTGACACAGGGTGGATTTTCACACTGGTGGCACTGGACCGGCATATAAAATTTTCCCTCTTGCGGCACCGGATGTGTGTAGTTGTGGCTGGCGTGTTCAAGGTTAAATCCGCCCTTATCCAGCTCCAAAACCCGGATCCACTCGATGGCAGGATCACGGGATTGGTTATTCTCCGCCACACAGGCGTGAACGCACTTGCGGCAGCCGATACAAACATCGAGATTCAATGCGTAACCAAATATAACGTCTTTAATGGGCTTTTCGTTGGTGATATGGATGTCAATGCTGTGCTCGTGTTTTGTTTTTGCCGCGATCCGCGCTAAAATTTGCTCCAACTCTATTGCTGAGAGTTTTTTGTAATGCTTTTGGAACAGTTCACGGGTTTGATTACCGGTATTAATCCTCAGCAACGGCGAGGCGGCGAGTCCTGCCAGGCCTGTTCCGGCAGCACCATAGAGCAGGCTCCTGCGTATAAATTCCCGCCTGCTGAGTTTGTCTTTATCTCTATTTTTTGGCATGATCTTTCACTTTATATTCAAATCTTAATCTGGGGCCTGGTTCCGGGATTACCTGGAAAGAACGGGGGTGGTGGGGCGAATGGCACTGATGACAGGTCATTTTTTTCCCTTCCTGGTCGCCGTATGTTTTCCAGGTGCCGGTGGTTTTTCCATGGATGCCGATCTGCCACTCCCTGGTTTTTTCACCGTGACACTGGCTGCACAATTTGATCAGGTCTTCCGGTCCACGGTATTTACCGGATGTTAGCTTGATGCGGTTTCTCTTGTCCAGTTGTTGATAGTGGCAGGAGAAGCACCAGTTATCCCCTTTGATATGATCATAGTTGAGGTCCTGGTGATCGGCCACCATCTCCCTGGCCATGGTCTTGACCTTAAAATCAGCATGACAGTCCGTACAATTGAATATCCACTTGGCCCGTTTTACCCTGAGTATTATTTCTCCATCTTTATCTTTGAGGTGGTGTTGAGAGGTTTGTTCGGGAATTTTTATCTCATCGGCCATTAAAATAGTGGCCATAATCAGGAGAAACAATAAATTTAATCTCTTCAGCCTCATGGTTTAACCAGGATCAGCCTTGGTTATTTGTACCTCTTTTTAAACTTCTCCATCCGCCCTTTCCGTCTCGCTTTTTCCTGGGCAGACATTTTGCCGAGAAACCATCTGTGGTCATCATTGTTTAATATCTCATTTAACCGTTTTTCCAGTTTCTTGCCGGCTTCCGCTTTGGGCCCTGTTTTGTTGGCAGATATGAGATGCCTCAACTCCGGGATGAATTCGGTGTACCAGTTGCGGGCTATTTCATAGGTGCCGTGCCAATGGGTGATGTCGGGTCCCATCATTGACGCACCATGCCTGGCCCTGCGGCCCTCGTGATGCCACAATTCAAACCAGACAAACTCTATCTTGTTGGTAAATTTCACCGGGAAGAGAAGGGGTTGGGCCAGGTTCATTAACTCAATTCCGGGTTTGGCAAACTTTTGGTGATATAGATCTAACAGGGCATTATACTGGTTATAAAAATTATCCACATAATTCTGGCCGTGACAGGACAAGCAAACATCCTCCATGTTTTTTTTCCGTTCCTGCCAGGATACATTCTTTCCCGGCAGTCCCAGTTTGGCATCAGATACTTCCGGCCTCACTGAAACGGCGGGGCGGTTATTCCAGGATATGCGCATGCCAATGTCGTGGGTGAGAGACTGGGTTTTGGTGGCACTC
>CBFDCH010000486.1:0-2922 GCA_965603235.1 uncultured bacterium
AAATTGATAAAATCAATGAAAGTAACTTTGATTGGAAATTATTTGATCTCTCACCTATACTTACACTCATTAAATTTCAAGTATATCTTATTTTAAACGAGTTGTCAACCTTCTCTGCTATCGCGATCCTTTTTTTCTTTTTTAAGTTTCCGTTTCTCTTTCAGGCTGTGCTTGGCCTTTTTCTGGTCTTCCCGTTTACCCTTGTCTTTTTTTCCTTTATCAGGCATTTTAATTCCTCCCGATCACCTAAATCTTGTGTTTCTTCGATTTCGTGTATATATTATATCTCAATTTTAATGATAATAAAACCGCTTACCAATTTCAATACCCATGTTAATCCCTTTTGTACGACAATTGAGAAAATGTTACAATTGTTGGCTCAGGAGAAATTAATTCCATGAAAAAAACAACAACTTCAATAATTATCATATTGGCAACAATATTTGTTATAAGTGCCAAACTGCCAGGGCCAACAATCAAGGAAAACCTGACCACCCTGATCCTGGTCAGACACGCTGAAAAAGTGCCGGATAATAGTTCTGATCCAGTGCTTACTGATAAGGGCAAAAAAAGGGCGCAGGAACTGGCATACATCCTGGCCCATATCCCGATTGATTTAATCTATTCAACACCATACAAGAGGACCAAGGCCACGGTAGCTCCGGTTGCAAAAAATAAAAATCTGACCCTCAATTCCTACATACCCATGCACGAACTCGATTTTTTAACTGAAATCCTTAAATTGCACCTGGGAAAAACCATCCTTGTCTGCGGCCATTCAAATACCGTTCCCTCCATGGTCAGTATGCTAACGGGGGGAAAAAAAGCGATCCTGATCAAGGATCATGTGTATGACAATCTTTTTATCCTGCAGGTTCGCACAATGGGAGACGCAATATTAATCCGCCTCAGATTCGGCGCCCACACTCCGGAAAAATCCCGGTAAGGCGATCCCCTTGCCTTATACCTAATTAATTCTTCTTTTTAAGGGGGATGGGTTTTAACTTCAATCTAACCGAAAATTTAACCGGACCGGCTGCGACAGAATCCTTGCCCAGGTTGGTTTGCGGTGCGGCAATCACATGATATTTGCCCGCTTTTAAGGTAAATTGTACCGCTCCCCGATAGCTGCCATCCCTGGCTTTTCTCAATGTTTTCGCTTTGATTAATTTCGATTTCATACCTCCGCGGGACAGGTCATGAACATGGAACAAAACATCTGCTGGACGGATTAATTTTACTTTGATCTTCACATCTCCCGGAAGGAAGTAAATATAATTTTGTGTTGGATAGGTTATGTACAGATGCGTTTTCTTCAATACCATCTTTTGCGGATATTTCTGCACGGTACTCTGTGACAATATACCTATCACAACGAATGTAAATGCTAAAAAAAACACCAATGTTTTTTTCATGGGCTACCTCCCATTTATTTCCCCCTCTGTCAAACTTCCATCATCCACTGTTTATATACACTTTTCACCAAAATATTTCAAAATAAAAAAAAAGGGACAGGCGAGAAATTTAGAAATTTGCATTAAAACATCACATTTGTTATAGAGATATATATGAAAGGAATTCTTTAATCCCGGGGTGGACGGATGATTGGCAAAACAATTTCACATTATAAGATCCTGGAAAAATTGGGTGAAGGGGGTATGGGGATAGTCTACAAGGCCCAGGATACAAAACTGGATCGTCTTGTTGCACTGAAATTTTTACCCAGGCAGTTCAGTGTCAATGAGGAGGAGAAGGCCAGGTTTGTCCATGAAGCCAAGGCATCGGCTGCCTTGGAGCATCCCAATATATGCAATATCCATGAAATCAATGAGACCGAAGGCGGACAGCTGTTTATTATCATGGCCTATTATGAGGGCGAGACCTTAAAGGAGAAAATTGAAAAGGGGCCTTTGAAACTGGATGAAGCGATTGATATCGCCATCCAGGTAGCAGAAGGCCTGAATAAAGCTCATAAACAGGATGTCATTCATCGCGATATCAAGTCAGCCAATATTATCATCACTGCCGATGGTGTGGCAAAAATATTGGATTTTGGCCTGGCCAAGCTCAAAGGTCAAACCAAGCTCACCAAAGAAGGAACTACCCTGGGTACAGTGGCCTACATGTCCCCTGAACAGGCCAAGGGCGGAGAGATGGATCACCGCTCCGATATCTGGTCATTGGGAGCAGTGATTTATGAAATAGTCAGCGGACAATTGCCTTTTAAAGGCGATTATGACCAGGCAATTATGTATTCAATCATGAACGACAATCCCGAACCGGTCACAGCCATTCGCACTGGAGTTCCACAGGAACTTGAAAGGATTATCAACAAGGCATTGTCAAAAGATCACGGCGAACGTTACCAACATGCTGATGATTTGATTGTGGACCTAAAAAAAGTTAAGAAAATTTCCCTGCCAGATAGTTTTCAGGGCAGAAAGAAAACCAAGCCCGGGGCATCCCCAGGGTTTTCATTGAAATTGATCAAGATCAGTTTTTTGGTGATTGCAGCTCTTGCGGTCATTCTTGCAAGTGTATTGATTTTTAAAACCAAAAATCCACCCATGCTACAAAAAAAAATGCTGGTGGTTTTGCCATTCGAAAACCTGGGTCAATCGGATGATGAGTATTTCACTGCCGGTATGACTGAAGAAATCACCACCCGTCTGAGTATGGTAAAGAATCTGGGGATTATTTCCAGATACAGTGCCAAACAATATAAAAATTCCAATAAAAGTACTAAAGAGATCGGACAAGAACTGGGCGTGCAATATATCCTCAAAGGGACCATACGCTGGGCCCGGTCTGCAACCGGATCTGAAAAAGTGCGCATCTCACCCCATTTAATACAGGTTGCCGATGACACCCAGATATGGGCAGACACCTACGATCAGGTCATTAATGATATATTTCAGGTAC
>CBFDCH010000487.1:0-2919 GCA_965603235.1 uncultured bacterium
CCAGGATTGAGTTGTGGAGAACCAGCGGTCATTTAGAATATTATCAGGAGAACATGTTCCCTCCAATGGATTTTGATAATACCAATTATCAGCTGAAACCCATGAATTGTCCGTTTCACATGACGGTATTTAAATCACGAAACCGCAGTTATCGGGATATGCCTGTCAGATGGGCTGAACTCGGTACTGTATATCGGTATGAACGAAGCGGGGTTCTGCACGGACTTTTACGGGTGCGGGGATTTACTCAGGATGACGCCCATATTTTTTGTACTCCCGACCAGCTGGAAGAGGAAGTTCAACGTCTGATAAATTTCAGCATAATGATGTTGAATCGGTTTGGTTTTACGGATTTGGAGGTTTTTTTGTCAACCAGACCGGAAAAGTTTGTGGGGGAGGTGGAAGATTGGGATATGGCCACCAAAGCCCTGGCATCATCTCTGGAAAAATGTAAAATAAAATATCAAGTGGATCCTGGAGAAGGTGTGTTTTATGGACCAAAAATTGATATTAAGGTTAAGGATGTGCTTAACCGTTCATGGCAGTGCACCACAATTCAGATCGATTTTAATTTACCCAGACGTTTTAACTTGAAATATTCTGATGATCAGGGTAAGATAAGAATGCCCATAATGATTCACCGGGCATTGTTAGGATCTTTGGAGCGTTTTTTTGGCGTTATGATTGAACATTTTGGCGGTTTTTTCCCTCTGTGGCTGGCTCCGGTGCAAACAATTATTCTTCCGGTAACAGAGAGAAATACTGGTTATGCAAAAAAGATTTCAGAAAAATTCGCCCAGAATTTGATCCGCGTTGAAGTCGATTCCCGGAATGAGGGAATCGGAAAAAAGATAAGGGATGCTGAAGTACAAAAAATCCCCTATATTGTGATTGTAGGAGACGACGAGGAGAAGCAAAACAATATCTCCTACCGTATCCACAAAAAAGGAGATCAAGGTAAAATTGAGCAGGATGAGTTATTGATGGGTATTAAAAAAATTATAATAAATAAAGATTTTAACTATGAGATTTAAACGACCAAGAGAAAAAAGAAAACCCCATTTTATCAATGGGGAAATTAGAGCCTCAGAAGTGAGGCTGATTGATGAAACCAAAGAACAGGTGGGAATCGTTCCGCTGGCCAAGGCTCTTGAAATGGCCAATGAGAGGGGTCTGGACCTGGTAGCCATCTCCCCCAATGCCAAACCACCGGTTTGCCGCCTACTGGATTATGGGAAATACTTATATTCGCTTCAGAAAAAAGCTCATGAAGCACAGAAACAGCAACGTCGGACCCATGTGAAGGAGATAAAATTCACACCGGTAATTGGTGATCATGATATTGAAGTGAAATTAAAGAAAATAAAACAGTTTTTAGAGGATGGCAATAAGGTGAAAGTGACCATTTGGTTACGAGGGAGACAAAAGCGAAGACCGGAATTGCTGGAGACCATGACCGATCGAATCATGAATATCTTAACTGAGATTTCTGAAATTGAGTCACCCCCAAGAAGAGAACGATTTTCTTGCCAGATACTTATAGGACAAAAAAAAGGAGGAAAAGATGCCAAAACTCAAGACTCATAAAGGGGCTCAAAAAAGATTTTCTGTGACTGGCACTGGAAAAATTAAGCGACAAAAAGCCAATGCTTCACATATTTTAACCAAAAAAACGACAAAAAGAAAAAGAAATTTACGCAAATCCACCTTGGTGGTGAAGGAAGAATTAAAAAAAGTTAAAGATTTATTGCCCTACTCTTAATAAGGGATAAAGGAGGAGAAAGTGCCACGCGTTACCAGAGGAAATAAGAAGCTTTTACGAAGGAAAAAAATATTAAAACTTGCCAAAGGTTTTTTCGGAGCAAAACGGAAAAACTACAGAACAGCTAAAGAAGCTGTTGAGAGAGCCTTACTCTACGCCTACCGTGACCGCAAGAATCGGAAAAGAGATTTTCGTCGCTTGTGGAATATCCGCATAAATGCGGCTGTAAGAGAGTATGATCTCAGCTATTCGAAATTTATTTATGGCTTAACCAAGGCCAATATTAAATTAAATCGAAAGGTCCTGGCCAATCTGGCCAGTGCTGAACCTGAAGTCTTTGCTCAATTGGTACAAAAAGTCAAACCATTGGTATGAGAGCATGAGCCGGAGATTGAAGGAGCAGTGGTAACTCAGTAGATTTAGATTAATCTCACTTCAATTTCGGCTTCTCCAAAAAATGGTTTGAAGTATAATGAATTAAAAAGGAGTCAAGATGGAGATGGATGAATTTAATAAACTTGAGGAAAAGATAAAAAAACTGGTTGTAAAATTACAACAACTAAAAGGGGAGAACCAAACCCTTAAAGAAAAGCTGGCCGGTTTTAAAAATCAATCTTCCAGCTATGACCAGGAGAGATCTGATATAAAAAAAAAGGTCTCACATTTAATCGATTTAATCGAATCAATTGAAAAATGAGTTCCAAGGAAATTGAAGTTCAGATATTGGGAAAGGATTTTATCTTCAATATTCCCAAATCAATAAAGAGCGAAGAATTCCTGGAGATTGTTAATTTTGTTGAATCCAAATTAAAAAAAATCAAGGGTGAAGCCGCTGATCTGGATTCTTTCAGATTGGGATTACTCACTTCCATTAATATTGCTGAGGAATATTTTGCGTTGAAGAAAGAGAATGAGAACTTAAAAACGTTTTTGAATAAAATAGACAAAATGATTTCCACAAATGGGGAAGAATCTCATGTGTCCATCAGTTTTTCATCCTGATTTTATAAGGAGATAGATATGAGTGGTTTGTTTTTAAATATAGTGATGGTAATTTTTGGCATTTCTGCTGGATTTTTTCTGTTTTTCACCTTTAAGAAAAAGATTTTTGCCGGTGAATATAAAAAAGTTGAGATGTTCAAAAAGGAATTGGAAGC
>CBFDCH010000488.1:0-2917 GCA_965603235.1 uncultured bacterium
ATCAAGGAATTGGAAGCCAGAACCAAGCTGGTGGAGGCCAATAAAGTCGCCATGGATTTAAACTGGCAAAAACTGAGGGCTGAACAGAAAAAAAACACGGTGGGTTTATCCACTAACTTTTTTGTAATTACAGCTCAGAATCAGTACTTGCAATCTCAAACCCAGGACCTCCGTTCCCGTATTGATTTCAACCTGACCCTGGCCAAGATCAATCAGATTCTGGCCCGGACACTAGATTCCTATAAAATCAAGTTCAAGGATTTTGCCGTACAAAAGTAATCACCGGCATACTTGACTTGCCCATTTTCTTTTGATATGAATAAATGGGTTTATTAACATCTCATGGAAATCATCAATCATCTGGCTCCCCAACTGACGTTGGGCATCAACATTTTTAAAGAAATTCGGTTAAACGATCAGTCCACATTTGACCAATATATTACTGAACAGTGCCTGGAATACACCCGCTCACACCAGACCGCAATGCCGGCTGGCTTCACTTTTTCCCGTAAATTGTACAGAAGTTTCCATATTGATCCCACCAAATACCGCCCCTCATCCGAAGCGTTGTGGCGCCGGTTAAAAAACAAGGCCGCTTTCCCACGGGTAAATCCATTCGTGGACCTTACCAACCTTTTATCGATTAAATATCAAATATGTTACGGCCTCTACGACACCAATAAACTCACAGGTTTGATTGAAGCGACAATCGGCAAAGAGGCAAACCAGTATCCCGGCATCCGCAAGGAGATTATTCATTTGAGGGGAAAAATGATGTTGATCGACAGGGAGGGCCCCTTTGGCAACCCCTCATCCGATTCTTACAGAACCTCTACCTCGAGCACTTCCAAAAACATCCTGCAGGTGCTATTCTTCCACCCGGAAGACCCTGATAAAATGAGAATAACCGATGAAACCAAGACAATTTTTCAGCAATTTTTTTCCATTGGTGATTGTCGGAGCTATCTGATCTGAAACAACTTAAGGAGACAAAATTGAGCAATCAAAAACTGACAAAAAGAATTTTTCGTAATTGGGCCGGAACCGTTGTAGTTCTGGTTTTTTTCCTCACTGGTATGGCTTATTCCTTAACGGAGCAAAAGAAAGAGGACCAATTTCAGCAGCAAACCCGGCAATGGCAACAAAGCCGCCTGAAACAGCTTAAAGCTCCCAATAGCTGGCTCAGTCTGGCAGGACTCTTCTGGTTGAACGATGGAGGCAACACATTTGGTAGTGATGCAAAAATTGATTTTCAAATCGATAAAAAAGGGGCTCCACCACTGCTGGGTACCTTTATTCTGAAACAGGAGACAATCCGCTTTAAAACCCATCCCGGCATTCAGGTGATGCACAACGGGGAAGTGGTAAAAGATATATTATTAAAGAGTGATAGCACCGGAAAACCAACCACACTGCAATGGGATTCGTTAAGCTGGTTTATTATCAAGAGGGGTGATAAGTTTGCAGTCCGGCTGCGAGACAGCAAACATCCCCGCATAAACAAGCTAAAAAAAATTGACACCTTCCCCATTCAAAAAAAATGGTTAATCCCGGCAAGGTTAATCAGATACAAGACACCAAAAATCCTCCAGGTACCAACCGTATTGGGTACGGTAAGCGAACAAAAATCTCCCGGTATCCTTAAATTCTCAATTAACAATAAACCCTATCAACTGCATCCCACATCGAGCGGCAAATATCTTTTCATTGTTTTCGGTGACGAAACCAATAGCCAGGAAACCTATTACGGCGGCCGTTTTCTAACGGTAAAAATTGCCGAAGAAGGACAGACATCATATATTGATTTTAACAAAGCCTATAATCCCCCCTGTGTCTTTTCCCATTTTGCCACCTGTCCTCTCCCGGTCAAGGAAAACATTTTAGCCGTTCGCATTACTGCCGGGGAAAAGATGGTACACTTGAAATAATCCAACAGTATGGAGGTAAAAATGAAAACAATTAAAATTGCCATTTTGTGTATGCTTTTTTTACCCTATGGCATATGGAGTCAACTCCCTGGTATAAACAAAAAAACCATGGGTATGAAAAAACTGACCGGTTTTAATACCTTTTATCTGGACAAAAAGAAAGGCAATATTTGGCTGGAAATAGACAAACTGGATCAGGAGTTTTTATACGTGAACTCTTTACCCGCCGGTTTGGGATCAAATGATATCGGTCTGGACAGGAATCAATTGGGGCGGTCGATAATTGTCAAATTTAAAAAATTCGGCAACAAAATCTTACTCATTCAACCCAACTACTCATTCCGGGCAAATTCCGGGAACGAGGCTGAAAAAAAGGCGGTTGAAGACTCATTTGCCAGCTCTATCCTGTGGGGATTTCAAGTCGCGGCCAGTCAAAATGATCGTTATCTGGTCGACCTCACACCTTTTCTCCTGCGAGACGCCCTGGGTATAACCAGACGGCTACAACGACAGAAACAGGGGGATTTCCAACTGAACAAATCCCGTTCCACCCTCCACTATTCAAAGACAAAAAATTTTCCTTTAAACAGCGAATTTGAGTGCTGGCTTACTTTTACTGGTAAAAATCCAGGTAGATGGGTACGGCAAGTTACTCCTGATCCTGGCAATATTTCATTAAGAATTCGACATTCCTTTATCAAATTGCCAGACAATAATTACACACCCCGGCCATATGATCCCCGATCCGGCTTTTTTGCCCTCCGCTTTCACGATTATTCCACTCCAATCGATCAACCCTTGATCAAAAGATATACCTGCCGTTTTCGTCTGAAGAAGAAAGATCCCAGAGCCCAAATCAGTGATCCGGTGAATCCGTTGATCTTTTATGTGGATCCAGGAACCCCGGAACCCATCAGATCCGCTTTGGTAGAGGGTGCCAGCTGGTGGAACCAGGCTTTCCAAGCCCTGGGCTACCGCAACGCCTTCCG
>CBFDCH010000489.1:0-2915 GCA_965603235.1 uncultured bacterium
AAGATCAGGGAGTACCGGACTCTTGGAAGGACCGGTTTTAAAGCCTCTGACATCAGTGTGGGCAAGCCTTACAATGCCGCAGTACTTGGAGCGTTACTGGATACCGGTATCAATTATATTGATACAGCGGAAAGTTATGGCAGGGGTCAGAGTGAGAAGGTGGTGGCTGAAGCGTTGAAAAACAGAAACCGTAAATCCCTCTTTATCAACTCCAAGCTGAGCATGCGGGGTAATCCCAACAAGGCGCAAATATTATCGCGGGCATACAAATGCCTGGAGCGCATGCGCATCGATTACCTGGACTGCATGATGATGCATGGCTGCCCCGATGTGAAAATGGTAAATTATTTACCTTTTCTTGAGGCCATGAAACAATTAAAAAGTGAAGAAAAACTCCGTTTCGTCGGTATATCCAATCATGGCGGCAATTATAACGATGTACCGGAAACCATGGAAAAAGTGCTTCTGACGGCAGCTGGCAGCGGCTATTATGATGTGATGCTGCTGGTGTACAATTTTATAAAGTTTGATATGGGTGAAAATATCCTCAAGGCCTGCCAGGCTAAAAACATTGGTACCACCCTGATGAAGGTGAATCCGGTGGGTAGCTACCATGCCTATAAGGCCAATCTTGAAAAGGCTGAAAAGGGAGGCAAACCCAACCCCAGGCTGCGTGGAATTGTGGAACGATTAAAAAATCGGCTGAAATTGACTGAAGATTTTATAAAAAAATACAACCTGACCAGCAATGAGGCCATCCGCACAGCTGCTTACCGTTACGTGCTGGCCAATAAAGGTGCTCATGCTGCCCTGTACAATTTTTCCAGTTTTGATGAGATTGATAGTGTGGTGGGAATTTCAGGTACACGCCTTTCGGGTGCGGACCAAAAAATCCTGGCCCTGTTGTCCAGCGGCTGTGGTGATCTTTATTGCCGTCATGCCTGCGGTCTGTGTGAGACAAAGTGCCCTCAGGGGATTCCGGTTAATACCATCATGCGCTACCATCACTATTTTAACGCCCAAAACCAGGAAAAGTATGCCATGGCCAAGTATGCCCAATTACCCACCGCCAAGGCGGATAGATGTGGCCAATGTGAAGGCCCCTGTAACCAGGCCTGTCCCTATGGTGTTCCCATCCAGCCCTTATTGTTAATGGCCCACCAGGCCCTGACCTTAAGCGGGTGAGAATCCTCAATTAGCCAAAAATCATGAAAACCTGGACCCTGTTGAGCTGGAATGTAAATGGCCTGCGCGCAGTATTAAAGAAAGGATTTATTGATTTTCTAAAGGGGCAAAAGCCTGACATCCTGGGTATTCAGGAGACCAAACTGCAGCAGGAACAACTCCCCGAAGAGATCCATCAGATCGCTGGATATCAAAGCGCCTGGAATTTTGCCGAAAAAAAAGGTTACAGCGGTACTGGCATTTTTTACCAGCAGGAGCCGCAGCAAATAAAAACAGAATTCCCCCACCAGGTGTTGAACCATGAGGGGCGCATCCTTGAATTGACCTACCCCAATTTTACCCTGTTCAATATCTATTTCCCCAATGGCCAGATGAGCGAGGAGCGGCTGCAATTCAAATTAAAGTTTTACGATGAAATTTTGGTATATTTTGAATCCTTGAAAAAGGCTGGCAAAAAACTCATTATCATGGGTGACGTAAATACTGCTCACCGGGAAATTGATCTGGCCCATCCGAAAGCCAATGAAGAGAGGTCCGGCTTTTTGCCTGTTGAACGGGCCTGGCTCGACAAGTTGGTGGCCAAGGGTTATATTGATACCTTTCGCCATTTCAATCAACAACCCGGACAATATACCTGGTGGACCTATCGCATGAAGGCCAGGGAGAGAAATATCGGCTGGCGCATCGATTATTTTTATGTCACGCCTGACCTGCAGGAAAATCTTGTTGATTCCTATATTTTAAGTGATATATATGGTTCAGACCACTGTCCCATTGGCCTTAAAATTAAAATTTGATTTACGTGAAATCTTTTCTGCGGGCGAAATAGATCATCACCGCTCCGGCCAGGATGGCAAGGATAAAACCGCCGCCAATAAAACTTGTGAGTTGACCCATGACTTCCATTTGCAGCACGAGGAATATCGCCAGGGGCAAGGCGCCGGTGAGGATACCTGACAACCGGTAACTTCGGCCGGTTATTACCATAAAGAGGGTCACCGCACACCCGGCCGGGATAAGCAATATAAATGCTCTGGCCAGGGACAAAGTAAAACCACCGCCAAACTTGGCCGAGGCCCTTGCAATAGCACCAAATCCCTTGGCCAAGACAAAGGCATTGGCTCCTGCAAAACCTACGGACAACCACTCAAGGAACAGGGAAATGAACAACACCACTGCTGAAATGACCACTGGATTTTTAATCCAATCGGCTGCTTCCAGGTTGGCCGCACTTCTCTTTGCCGGTTTGGTTGGTACTACAAAAAATCGGCCGCAATGGGTGCACTTTTCCGTGTCCTGCAGGTTTTCTCCATTGCAATATTTACACCTTTTAACATATGGCTGCACATTTCCCTCCTCTGCATATATATATTTCCAACTCTGTTTTTTGTCTGCTTTCTGTACTTATTGAACCAGGCCATCAGGTAAAGCAGTGTAACAGAAACCAGTCAGAATTTCAAAATGATCAAATTTACCTTGTTGGCTGCCGCGGATTGTAAGGGTGGGGGTTTGCAAATGTAAGTTTTTGTCATACAATGGGGATGATTTAGGCATGGAGGTTTTGCATGAGTTATTATTTCAGTAAAAAACTGAATCTGGACTTTATGGATGCTGTGCGGCGGGTGAGGGAAGAGTTGAAAAAAGAGGGATTTGGCGTGTTAACTGAGATTGATGTTAAGGAAACCTTGAGGAAAAAACTGGATGTGGAATTTCCCCAATACCTCATCCTT
>CBFDCH010000490.1:0-2909 GCA_965603235.1 uncultured bacterium
GGAAATTACTCATTCTGTGAAGAGGATCACACTTTTGTGCGGGACGCCGATTGACCGATGTGCCCCCGGACCTTGCCGCTATTCAAACAGGCTCAAATACTTTCCGTACCCCGCTTTCTGCATCTCCTCCCGGGGGATGAACCGCAGCGCGGCCGAATTGATACAATAGCGCTGTCCGGTCGGCTGTGGACCATCATTGAATACATGCCCCAGGTGTGAGTCGCAACTGGGACACAATACTTCGGTTCGTTTCATGTTGTGGCTGGTATCAGACTTGGTATTGATGTTTTTTTCAGATATCGGTTTAGAGAAACTGGGCCAGCCACAATGTGAGTCGAATTTTGCTGCGGACGCAAACAACTCAGTGCCGCAGGCCACACAGCGGTAGACTCCCTTTTTGTCATGCTTGTTATATTTACCGGTAAAGGGCCGTTCTGTTCCTTTGCGTCGGGTTATCAGATATTGCTGGGGTGTGAGTTGCCGCTGCCACTCTTTATCTGTTTTTGTCACCCGTTCCTTTAATTGGGTTTGCTTTTTTCTGCTTTCATAAATCTCCACCTTTTTTCCCTTCTTATCTTTTGCCATTCTTTCCTCCATAAGAGGCGCATGAGCGGGGGTGTATAAGAATGAATAAATCAACCAGGTCAACGCCAAAGAACCAAAGAAGAAGCCATACTTTTTTATTGCCATGATAACCTCACTTTATATATAACTATTATGGTTATATTTTAAGAATTTTTCAACTATTTCACGGTTTTTTTTCAAAAATTGACATTTTTTTCCTGATCCGATAAGGTAAAATTATCATTAAGGAGGAGGAGTCATGGACAATTTTTTGAAAACCCTTGAGGAAAATCAAAAAAACCTTTCCAGGAGGACCTTTGGTAAATATCTATTGGGTGGATTGGCATTATCTCTGGCAGCCCTGGAGCGATCGAATGCCGAAGCCTATCAGAGCATCAAAACCTTGAATCAGAAGTATATAAAAGATGAAGCCCCGGATGGGATTTACTGGGAACAAATCGCTAAACATTTCCTGCTTCAGGATGGGTTGATCATGATGAATAACGGTACGGTTGGTCCCATGCCGAAACCGGTGCTAAATACCCTTATCAAAGGATTTAAGGTGCAGGCAGCCAATCCCTTTGATTTTTACAGCTTTCTGCCGAAAAAGGTGGTGGATGTACGCAACAAACTGGCCAGATTTATCAATGCGTCGCCCCAGGAAGTGGTGATGACCCGAAATACCACTGAGGGGATGAATTTTATTGCCCATGGACTCGATTTGCAGCCGGGCGACGAGATACTAATGTCCAATCTGGAGCACCCGGGCGGCATCCACCCATGGCGCCTGAAGTCCAAGCGCTTCGGCGTTGTGGTTAAAGAGGTTAAACTTGCCGTTCCGCCAAAAAGCAAAGAAGAAATTGTCAACGCTTTTGAAGCCGCTATCACATCTAAAACCCGGGTGATCAGTATCAGTCATACCATTTTTATTACCGGCTTGATCACCCCCTTAAAGGAGTTGTGTCAGATGGCTCATAAAAAGGGTATCCTGGTACTGGCGGACAGCGCTCATGGTATTGGCATGCTGGATTTGGACATGAAGGATCTTGAGATCGATTTTTGGACCTCCAGTCCCTATAAATGGCTGGGTGCGCCCACAGGCAGGGGTGTGCTTTACATCCGCCAGGATGTGCAGCAGAAAATCTGGCCCACTATTGCCTCGTCAGGCTGGGATACATATAAGGATTCGAGGAAGTTTGAGACTCTAAGTCAGCGGGCCGAACCCCTTACTTTTGCCCTTGGCGAGGCGCTGGACTTTCAGATGCGGATCGGCAAAAAGCGAATCGAACGGCGCATCAAAACCCTGTCTACCTATCTTAAGAAAGAGTTAATGAGGATCCCCGGACTGCGAGTTCATGTGCCCCTTGATCCCTATTTAAGCGCCGGTTTAACCGCTTTTTCTGTGGCCGGGGTTGATCCGCAAAAGATGGTGAGTTTTGTGCGGGAAAAATATAATATAGTCATTCGAACGGTTGGCCGCAAAGAGGACAACACGGCTGGTGTCAGGGTGTCCACTCACATTTTTGTCTCTTTCAAGCAGGTTGATATGCTGCTGGAAGGGATTAGACACCTGGCACGCCATAAAAAATAGCGCCACTCTCGGATTTGTGTTACAACGCTAACCCTTGATGACCACCAGGGGAATCATTCTGGCAACTTTTTGAGAAATTCCAGAGCTGGCCGTCACCTTAACCACTTCGTCGATGTTTTTATAAGCCTGGGGAATCTCTTCCTTCAAGCCCCGGTTTGAATGGGAAAAAACAAGAATATTTTTCTGCTTCAGGATTTGACGCACATCCATGCGGCTGGCGTACTTAATCGCCTTGTGCCGGCTCATGCTCCGCCCCGCGCCATGAGCTGACGAGCCAAAGGTGAGGTCCATTGCTTTTTGTGTGCCTCGTAAAACATAGGATGCGGTACCCATACTGCCCGGGATGATAACCGGTTGACCGCTCGTTTGGAATTTCTCAGCCAGATCGGGATGGCCGGGCGGAAAAGCTCTGGTTGCCCCTTTTCGATGAACCAGCAATTTGACCTGCCTGCCCTCCAGCCTGTGGGTCTCAAACTTGGCGATATTATGGGCCTGGTCATATAATAGCTCAATCCCCAATTGTTTCCTGGACGAACTCAGGGTTTTCTCAAAAATTGTGATCAATTCCTCCATCAGCAAATGGCGATTGGCCCAGGCAAAGTTAGAGGCCGCATTCAGGGCCTGCAAATAATGCCTGCCAGGCGTGGAATTGATGGGTGCATGGATCAATTGGGGATCCTGGATTTTAAGGCCGGCCAGGAATTTTGTGCGGAACTTTTCAATGGTGTCAGAGGCAATCTGATGACCGAATCCC
>CBFDCH010000491.1:0-2906 GCA_965603235.1 uncultured bacterium
AAGTCCTTTCAAACTTGATCTCAAATGCATTCAAATTTACTCATAAAGGTCACATCATTCTCTCGATCTCTTTCAATTCCAAAAGGGACTGGATCGTATTTGATGTAAAGGATAGTGGCATAGGAATTTCTCAAAAAAATCTCAACCAGATTTTCATGCCCTTTTTTCAGATTCCAACAGATAAAGCCGGCACCAAAAAAGGACCTGGTCTTGGCCTGGCTCTCTGCAAGAACCTGATAGAATTGATGGGTGGAGAGATCCGTCTGAAGTCAAAAATTCGCTCCGGGACCGAGTTTATTGTTGAACTTCCAATCCACTCCAACAAAATCCGCGTTGAGTCAATCACCCGCAAAATTGCCGAGGAGGATGTATCTGATGTGGAGGCGAAGAATCAGAACACAATTCTAATTGCCGAGGATAATCCGGTCAATCAAATGTTAATTCAAGAACAATTGAAAAAGAAGGGTTTTACTTCGCTAATATTGGCAAAAAATGGCAAGGAGGCAGTTGCGCAGGCTTTGAAACATAAACCTGACCTGATTTTAATGGACATTCAAATGCCAAAAATGGATGGCAATCAGGCCATCCAACAACTGCGTGAGAAACAATTTGCAGGTCCAATCATAGCGGTTTCAGCCTATGGAATCAGAGAAGAGATCAACCGAAGTCTGGAAATCGGTGCCAGCGATTATATTACAAAACCTATTGATTTTAACCATTTTTTTCCAAAAATCAGCAACTTTCTTAAAATTAAGAAGCAATCCAAGGCTATTAAACCGAAACAGAAATCCGCGCCGGAGCCTGCCAAGAAAAAAAAGCACAACATTAAAGGAGTGGTATCGGATACTGTATTCGACATTTTCATTTCTGATGCTAAAGAGAAGATTATAGCAATGGATGAAGCACTGAAAAACTTCTCCAAGGAGAAACAAAAACTAAAAGCCATTGCCCATGAATATAAAGGGAATGCCCAGTATTTTGGCTTAAAAATTCTGGAAAAAACAGCAATAGAGGTGGATCAGGCCTTTAAAAACAAAAAAAAGGAGGATGAATTAAAAAAATTATCCTTCAAGCTATTGACGTTGGTTCGGGATATTGTTGCTGACAACTCATGAACCATAAGTCGTCAAAAAATAGATCAGTATTAAGTTTTGAGACCCACTTTTACTTGACAATTTTGCCTAAAATATACTATAATGGGCCCTGGTGAACACCATATGGACATTCAAACCATTCTCATTGTTGACGACAGTAAACCACTTGTTCAACTACTAATCGAACATTTTGTTAAACAGCACAAATACGTGGTAAAAGCCTGCTATAACGGTAAAGAAGCATTGGGAATCCTTGACAAAGACCATATTGACCTGATTTTACTGGATGTAAATATGCCGGTGATGGACGGCCTGCAGTTTCTGGCTGAATTACATAACCGCAAAATTTGGCTGCCAGTTATTATCATGACCGGGGAAAAAATTGATGTTTCTGAAAAGTGGTTTGGCGAGTTTGGCATTGTGGACTATTTAAACAAACCGGTTGAATTTACTGTTCTTGAAAAAAAAATCGCTGAAATACTGAGCACCAGAACCAACCGTGATTCAATTTCCGGCATTAGTCTGTTGAGTATCCTGCAAATCCTTGAAATGGAAAGGAAAACAGGAATATTAACCTTAAAATTGGGCACAAAAGACGGCAAGATATTTTTTAAGGAAGGTAAAATGGCAGACATTGAAGTGGGAAATCTCTCCATCGATCAGGCTCTGGAAGAATGTATCAAGTCTGATGTTGAGAAGAAACAAATTCAAATCGAGTATATTAATCACCGCAGAGAAAACCGTATCAACAAATCCCTCACTGAAATGTTACTGGAAGCGGCCCGGGTATGGGATGAAAAGAATCAACCCCAAAATTAGGGTCAACAATAAGATCGTTTTAATTGAAAAAATGGAAAAAAGATTTTATAATTTTAATAGGGAAAAAAAAGGAGATAGCCATGAGTGATTTCAACGATATGAGTGATGATGATCTTTTCATGGAAGAATTAAAACAGGAATTTATGCAAACAGTTTCGAAAAACCTAGAGGAACTGCCTGTACTATTTAAAGATAATAAATTTGAAGAGATCCGCAGGATTGCACATGACATCAAGGGAATGGCTGGAACATTCGGTTTGGATGGAGGGAGTGATATTGCCAAGGACCTACAATTTGCTGCTGAAAACAGTGAGAACGACAAAGTTGACAACCTGATTACCCAGTTGACCACCTACATGAGAGAGAATGGCGTCTCAATATAGTTGGTAAAAATTGGATTTACTTTGGAAAAAAGAGGATTAAAAAAACACAAACCGTCACACACATTCCATACTAATCCCATAAAAACATTAACAGGTTGCCGGGCATGAGAAAGAGAGGATTTTTCATACTTATATTCATCATTTTTCACATATCACTGCCAGTACTTGCGCAAAAAAGGCTTAAATTCAAGAATTTATCGCTGAAGCAAGGCCTCTCCATGAGCACCGTAACAGCTATCATAAAGGATAAAATGGGTTTTATGTGGCTGGGAACACAGGATGGCTTAAATCGATATGATGGTTATAATTTTACCATTTTCAAAAATATTGCCAAGGATCCGGCCAGTTTATCCAACAATTATATCCACTGCCTGTTTCAGGATGACCAGGAATATATCTGGCTGGGAACCGACGGCGGCGGATTGAATCGTTTTGATCCCAAAATAAAAAAATTCAAACATTATCTAAAAGATGAAACTAACGAAAACAGCATAAGCGATAACAAGGTCTTTGCCATCTGCAGGGGCAAAAACAATGATTTCTGGCTGGGAACCGGCAGGGGACTCAACCGCTTTGACAGTAAAACAGGTGAATTCAGCCACTTTTTTCA
>CBFDCH010000492.1:0-2899 GCA_965603235.1 uncultured bacterium
ATAATTCATCCAGCATAACCCCGGCAAAAGAGGAAGCATAATCTGAAAATCCATAGGCAATGATCAGCTCATTTTTGTGAATAATGGACCCACATGAATAGACCACATTGGGCACGTATCCCTCTCTCTCATCCTCATTGGGAATAAGAAGTGGTTCCTTCATACGTCCGATTATCTTTTTGGGATTATCCTTGTCAAGTAACACAGCGCCCAGGCTGTATCTTCGAACAGGCCCAACTCCGTGAATCAGAAGCAACCAGCCCTTCTCTGTTTCCAGCGGAGATCCTGAATTTCCAATCTGAACATACTCCCAGGGATACTTTGGCTCAATAAACTTTTCCCCTTCATCCCAGATATTGATGTTGTCTGAAAAGAGGATGTAATTGCTGTAACCGTCCGATCTGGCCACCATCACATACTTGCCGTTGATCTTCCTGGGGAAGAGTGACATGCCCTTGTTCTGGGCAAATCGACCGTGCAGGGGCGATACCTTAAAGGAATAAAAATCCTTGGTCTCCAAAAGTTTGGGAAGAATGGTGAAACCGTCATATGCGGTATATGTTGCGTAATAGGTCACTTCACCATCGTCATCCACGAACCGTACAAACCGGGCATCCTCTATTCCATTGGTCTCTGCATAAGCAACGGGGAACAAAACCCGTTCTGAAATGGCGGTATCATAGGAAAAAGTAACCTCGTAGTGAGAACTGGCCAGCCATTTAATGGCCTCGATTACCTTTTTTTTGCTGTGAGACATCTTGACTGTTTTGCAGGTGTCATCTATAGCCTTTAACAATTCTCCATAAATAAAGGTATCACCGAGCCGGTTTAGGACCATGCCAATCACATCTTTCTGAACATTCATCTCGTTCAGTTTTTTTAGGAAACGATCTTTTTCATACACATACCTTTTAATGATCTCTGGGACATCCACCCTTTTTCCCGGGGGTTGAAAAGAGATAGTGTTGTCCCCATTTAAAACCCCGCTTCTGAAAACGATGGAAGAAATATGACCCTCGCCAGTGGCACGAAAACTCACGACCACCCTCTTCTGACCCACTTCCAGGTCACTCTGGTCCGGGTGTTCCACAATGGAAGGGTTAAAAAAAGCAGCGGACTCTATGGAATACTCCATGGTAAAGTAAGACCCTATCAGCAAGGTTCGTTTTACGGAAATATCGGCCGGATTTATCTTCAATTCCTTCAAGGTTGGTGCCAGTTCATTAAAGCTGTTCTCAAATATTTTGGTAATATTCCTGTGTCTCTTTGAGAAGTTCCTCAAAATTTGATTAAAGATTTGATCCACTTCTTCATCAGGGAGACTCATGACCTTTTTGATAATTGATTCTGTCCGATCTGTTTTTCCCGGCATGTAGAACTTTGCTATCACGCGAGAAGGATCTGGAAAAAACTTAACCGGTTTCCTTCTGATATCTATCGTCATATCCAATTCCTTTTAATCATCCAACCAATATCACATTCAAATCACACTTAAAAGAGAATCATAATAAAAATTATCAGCCATTATATAACATATTCCAGTATTTGTAAATTTAATCCCCTTTTAAATGGGCGCTGGCCCAGGTTTAATTGGATTCAATGAGTTTCAGTTTGGTTTCGATGTGCTGGCCCATGCCCTTTTTGTCGCGCAGGTCAATTGAAAAGGAGTCTTCCAGCAGCACGTTGTCGGAACGCCTCAATTTGATCTTGCGCACCACCCGATTCATGCGGATAAAGCGCCACACCTTTTCACCGGGAAAGGCCTCGCCGGTGATTTCCGTATATCTATCGTTGGGGCCGGTGATCTTATAGGTGAGGCGGAAATCTTCCTGCTGGTTAAACTTGCCCCACGGCTTCAGATCTTTTTTTCGAAACAGCAGGCGGATGATGGTAGCAATCCGGTCGGTGTAATTGAGGCTGGGGCTGAGCCAGGTTCTATCCTTATGGGTTGAAAGGTTTTTGTGATTACCCCTGGGAAAGGCGGTGTGATCGTAGAATTCCAGGGTTTTCATCATGGTTTCATATATATTGATGATGTTATCGAAAAATTGCTCGGGATTGAGTCTGGTGAGTTTCATCCGGTTTATCAGATCATGATGGGTACCATTGGGATTTCTGGTGAACTGGATCACATCCTCGCCCCTGGTGGTTATCAGGAGGGGGTGACGTTTGATCTTTTGCATATACTTGGACCATGCGGGAATATTTTTTCGGTAATGCTGAATCTTGGCTTCAATAAAACGGTTATTTTTTTCTGCATCATAATCGGCTGTGATTAAAATAAAGTGTTTCCCGTTGCGAAAGGTCCTGATTTTATAACCGGTGCCATTGATATCCTCAAATTTAAAGTGAAGATTGCCGTTGTCAGTTGGCTGGGTGGTAAACTTAACCGAAGCGGATATCACGTAATAGATACGCACTTTAAAAAATAGGAGAATGTTCTCCCTGATATTATTGGTCATCTTGTAGGTGTAGTTGTATCTCAAAGGGGTGACATCAATGGGACCGGATGCCGGTTGGTGACATAGGGTTGGCATGGCGGTGAGTAATAAGAGCGTCACCCAGAAGATCCTTTTTATCATACTTTCCATCATAAATTTCTCCGCCATGATTTGTACGTTTTGTAGGCTGGCGATGGTTTTAAAGTTGGAATTTTAGACCATAAACCCCTATCTGTCAATTGATTTTATATACTGGGTCCTTGTTCAATTTCAGATGCCGGCCAGATTACCGGTCCAAGATCGGGCCCTAAGGTGTGAGTGATCGGGTAATTGCCTTTGTTGATGCAGTTATTTTTTTTCAGATTTTTTGTAGCTGATGGAGAGGCCGCCGCCGCTCTCATCCACGCGGCTGTCATAATTGGCCAGGCTTTTGATATGGTCATAAAATTCGCCGGTGC
>CBFDCH010000493.1:0-2898 GCA_965603235.1 uncultured bacterium
ACTATGTTTCAGGGTAGTAAAAGCAAAACCCAATTTGCTGAATATTGAAAAATTAGCAAAATTCCTGGCCACCCCGGCTACTGGCATAAAGAAGTTCACTTTATTGGTTAAGGTAAAATTGTGATCCTCGTTATAATCTTTTCCGTCTGTAACTGAAAACTGCTTTTCCGAGGTATTGCTGCCCAGAGTAAACTCTACACCACCCAACAATGTCCAGGATTCAGCAATGGGATAGCTGACCAGCAGGTTAAAGGGGATGGTGGTAATGTTTTCTTTAAAGCTGCCGCTATCACTGTAGCTGAGCGTAGTGGCACTGGTATAATGATCGATCAGTTGGGAGATTGCAGCTGCCCGATAGAACAACTGGCTCGGTTTTGCCACAGATAAACCTGCTGAAATTTCCACTTTAAGTTTTCTGGAGGATCCTCCATCCTGTTGTGCGAAAACAGACATCGAAAAAACAAATAGTGTTATAAAAAAAGTTACAGCTTTAATCATTATGAACCTCGGATTGAGATTTTATTCAGGTTGAATTATAGCATAATGACAAACAAATTTTATTTTTTGCACAGTTTTTTTAGTTTCATACTGATCAGGGTCAGAAAAAAAATCAGGTTGATCAGCAGGTCCTTGAAGTGGAATACCGATTTAAGGGCCTGTTTGATTTTTGCTTTTGAAATCTTCTTTTTACTGGTCACTGACCAGCCCATCACCAGGCGGGCGATTTGCCGCCAGCTCAGTATGTGTTTGAATAACGGCACATCTCCCTGAGCGGCCGGCAGATTGGCCACCCTCCTCATATCCTTCTGCCTTGACCAGGAAAAATCGTCTGGAATGATCCCCTCTTTTTTAGCAAGGCCTTCCAATTGGGTGCCGGGGTAAATGTGTAAAATTGCAGCTGAAATATCAGCTTCTGAGTTTATTCCCTTAATTTTTTCGATAATTTTCAGGGTTTCCTGCGCTTCGGCCCAGGTTTCGGTATAGTGGGAGAAGATAAAGAACGGGGCTGGTATAAAACCGAGTTCCTTTGACCACTCGATGAATTGATAGGCTTTTTCCAATGGAAAATTTTTATTCACGATTTGCTGCCGGATGCGGGAGGCGCCCGCTTCAATGCCGAAAAATCCAATTTCCAGCCCGGCTGCCACCATCTTTTCCAGCAGGGGTTTTTCTATGATATCAATGCGAAACTCGTTGGCAAATTTTATGTTGAGCTGCCTTTCAATGATCATATCCATTATTTTTTCCAGGCGGGAAGGATTGTAATTGAGAGTGTCGTCATAAAACCAGATAAATTCTGCTCCATAGTCTGCGATTAGGTATTCAATTTCCGCTAAAACCCGCTCTGGTGTGTGTCCCCTTACCTGGCGCCCCCAGTTTACCGGTGTGGCACAGAAGTAACAGTCAAAGGGGCAGCCTCTGGAGGTCATGATATTCTGGGCCTTCCGTTTTTTACCATCCCTTGTTGTCATAAAAAAATTATACTTTTCCATGGGAATCAGATGGCGGGCAGGATAGGGCAGGGTGTCGAGGTCCTGAATCTGGCTGCGGGGCCCGGTAAAATGGACTGTTTCTGCCTCATCCCGGTAGTAAATTCCTTTAACATTGGCCAGGGGAGTGCCTTCTCTGAGAGCAGTGGCCAGGTCGACAATGGTTTCTTCCCCCTCGCCAATGGCCAGGATATCCGCCTCTGTAATATGCTGGATGGTATCTTTACCGGCCATGGATATGTGGGGACCGCCCAGAACGGTGATGATCTCTTTGTTGAGCTGTTTAATGCGGCGGGTCAGTTCAAAACACTGGAAACGGTTCTCAGTAGTGGTGGTGATGCCCACCATTTGTGGCTGAAAAGTTTCAATCCGTTTTTCAATATCCTGCCAACTGTATTGCAGGATATCGGCAGGCACAACATCCACCGTGATGCCGGCCTTCTCCAGGACCGCTGCCAGATAGAGGATGCCTAACGGCGGCATGGAACTGCCATCTGACCAACGCTGGGCCATATACCCTTGGGGAGGGACGAACAATTGTACTTTCATGGTAATATTGTCAGGAATAAGCCTCTATCTTATGATTCCCCATCTTATCATTTCCACCCTTAAAAATCAACGGACAAGTTAGTAACAGCTTGAAGGAAATCGCTATTTTTTCTTCTTTTTCTTGGGTTTTTTGGGGGTAGAGGTGATGTAGCCGAGTTGTTTGAGCTTTTTTATAGCCTCTTCATCAAGTTGAAAATCAGTGGTCTGCTGCTGAAACTTTTTACTGGTCTTAAAATAGTCGTTAAATTTGACCTCCAGAAGGGCCGCTATTTTTTTGCCCTGTCGCACCCGGTTGTTCCGTTCTTTTGTGTCGCGCATTAAATTGAACAGCTGCCGTCGCTGAGGCAACTTGATCTGGTAATGCCAGGTTTTGTAGATGGCTGAACGGTACTCTACTTCAAAAAAAGATCCGGGTGTGTCGGTTGCCCATTTTTTCCATAGATACGAAAAGATATAACGGTTATCCAGGTTGTTTGTTTCATCCCTGATTAACGGCACCAGGCTTTTACCTGCCAGGCTCTCATCTCCTTTCATTCCCAGGAGTCCCCTGACTGTGGGCAGAATATCAATGGTGTTGACATTTACAGCCACCTCTTTGCCCTTTTTTTTATTGGGCAGGAGGAAAAACAGAGGAACCTGGATCTGTTCACGGTAAAGGGACCCGCCGTGTCCCATACGGCCATGATCCCACAATCCTTCACCATGGTCAGAGGTGATGATAACCAGGGTGTTTTTATCCCACTCAAAGAGTTTGAACATCTCTTCGATATGTACATCTGCATAGTTTATCTCACTGTCATAAGCTGAAATCTTATCCGCGCGGTTTTCCTTTTGAGGCTGATACCAGGGTTTTCGCCAG